>JAAFGW010000062.1 GCA_010365175.1 Sulfuriferula multivorans
CCCACAAGCCGCACGTCAGGCCGAACCGCGTCAAAAGGACAATCGTGCCGAGGGTGCCAACGCTGAATCAGCCCGGCCGCCCCGTCAGCCACGTCAACCCAAGCCGCGCCCGGAAGCCGAATCCGCTCCACAAGCAGCCGTCTTGGTTGATGCACCACCCGAGGCAGGTAGCGAAGAAAAACGTGAGCCGCGTAGTCGTCGTGGACGCGGCAATCGCCGTCCGCGTGATGCCCGCCCGGAAACCGTTGGAGAAGAGTCGCAAAATGCAGCGCTTGAAACGGGTGCAAGTAACGCGCCCGCCGCGTTCCATGGAACCGTTGAAGTTGCCGGCTCACCCAAGCGTGCTCCCACGCCTGCCCTACCCACTCAGCAAGCTTTCCAGCTAGACGCTGCGCATACACCAAGCGCGCAAGCTCCTGCAGTTTCGGCCCCTCCCGCCAACGTTCGGTCCAATCTGCAACAGGTTGAAACGCAGGGTGTAGCCGCCAACGCGACGGAATCAGGCGAGGCGAGCCGTCCGCGCCGCCGTCGTCGTCCCGCAGCCAAGCCTGAGGCCGAGTCTGTCAGCCTGATGCAGGTGGAAACCAGCGCGCCCGTGACACGCGTCAGCGAGACGTCAACAGCAGATGCACCGCATCCCACCCGCCGTCGTTCACGCCCACCCGTGAGCACGACACAGGAACCGCTGATCCAAGTGGAAACTCAGGACAAATAACGACCTGACCCACCTAAAAACAAGGGCCGCTTATTGCGGCCCTTGTTTTGTCTGCAGCACCCGTAAGCGCCTCACGTCTTCAGGGAACGTTCGCTTTGGCTTCAGCTGCGTTAATTTCCTTGATCAATCCTTGTACGGCATCCTCGATCATGTCGAGATTCTCCTCAAATCCCTGTGGGCCGCCGTAATACGGATCCATGACATCAAGATTGGGATACTTGCGACTGAATGACAACAAGCGCCGGATCTTGTGATGGTGATGTGCTGGCGCCCGCTCGATCAGCTTGCTGTAATTGTCGCCATCCATCACCAGGATGTAATCGAACGCATCGAAGTCCGAATCCGCCACCTTGCGGCCACGCAGCTTGCTAATGTCAGCCCCACGTCGGCGCACGGCTTCCTGTGCACGCATGTCGGGCGTATCACCCACATGATAGGCATGCGTACCCGCGGAATCCGTCTCGACGTGTTGCTCCAGCCCGGATGCCACAACGGCCTTGCGAAACATGCCCTCCGCCATCGGCGAACGACAAATGTTTCCCATGCAAACAAATAAAACTTTAGTCATGTTCTTCCACACCAAATAACACTTGCTTGAGTTGTCTCAACTGATCGCGAAGTTCTGCGGCCTTTTCGAATTCCAGGTTTTTCGCGGCTTCCAGCATGTTTTTTTCCAGCTTCTTGATTCTTTTGGTCAGCGTTTTTTCATCCAGCACTTTGTATTCGGCCACGATCTGCGCAGCCTTGAGTTCCTGGCGACTGGCGTCGGCATCGTAGACGCCGTCAATGATGTCCTTGATCCGCTTGGTCACACCGCGCGGTGTGATGCCATGTTCAAGGTTGAACGCAGTCTGCTTGATGCGACGGCGCTCGGTTTCGTCCATCGCCCGTTGCATCGAATTGGTTATTTTGTCGGCATACAAAATTGCCATGCCATTCAAATGGCGGGCCGCACGGCCGATGGTCTGAATCAGCGCGCGCTCGGAGCGCAGGAAGCCTTCCTTGTCGGCATCCAGAATCGTGACCAACGACACTTCCGGGATATCCAGCCCCTCGCGCAACAGGTTGATGCCAACCAGCACGTCAAATACGCCCAGCCGCAAGTCGCGAATGATCTCGACGCGCTCGACCGTATCGATGTCGGAGTGCAGATAGCGCACCTTGATACCGTGTTCTGTGAGGTAATCGGTCAGCTCTTCCGACATGCGTTTGGTCAGCGTGGTCACCAGTACACGTTCGCCGAGGGCGATGCGTTTTCTCGCTTCGCTCATCAGGTCATCGACCTGGGTGCCCACCGGCCGCACTTCAATAATCGGGTCGACCAGTCCGGTCGGGCGCACCAGTTGCTCGACCACCTGGCCGGCATGTTCGGCTTCATACTTGGCGGGTGTCGCGGACACAAACACGGTCTGCGGCATCAGCGCCTCGAACTCCTCGAACTTGAGCGGGCGATTGTCGAGTGCCGATAGCATACGGAACCCATAATCGACCAGGTTTTCCTTGCGCGAACGGTCACCCTTGTACATGCCCCCGACCTGCGTCACCGTGACGTGTGATTCGTCGATAAACATCAGCGCGTCCTTCGCCAGATAGTCGATCAGCGTGGGCGGCGGTTCGCCAGGCTTGCGCCCCGACAGATGCCGTGAATAGTTTTCAATCCCCTTGCAAAAGCCCAGTTCACCCATCATTTCCAGATCGAAACGGGTGCGCTGTTCCAGCCGCTGTGCTTCGACCAGCTTGCCGTTGGCGTAATACCATTCCAGTCGCTCACGCAGCTCGATCTTGATGGCCTCAATCGCCCGCAGAATAGTGGCACGCGGGGTGACGTAATGGCTGGATGGAAACACGGTGAAGCGCGACACTTTGGATAGAATCTGCCCGGTCAGCGGGTCAAACAAATGCAGGCTTTCCACCACGTCGTCGAACAGTTCGATACGAATCGCTGTTTCCGCATGTTCCGCCGGAAAAATGTCGATGACGTCGCCGCGCACGCGGAACACACCACGCTTGAATTCAATGTCGTTGCGGTCGTACTGCATCTGCGTCAGCCGCGTGATGACCTCACGCTGGCTCATTTTCTCGTTCTCGCGCAGCAGCAGGATCATGCTGTGATAGTCGGATGGATCACCGATACCGTAGATCGCCGACACTGTGCAGACGATGATCGTGTCACGCCGCTCCAGCAACGATTTTGTCGCACTCAAGCGCATCTGCTCGATGTGCTCGTTAATGCTGGAATCCTTTTCGATGAACAGGTCGCGTGCCGGCACATAAGCTTCGGGCTGGTAGTAGTCGTAGTAGGAAACGAAATACTCGACTGCGTTTTCCGGAAAGAACTCACGCATCTCCGAATACAACTGCGCCGCCAGGGTTTTGTTGGGCGCCATGATCAGCGCCGGCCGCCCAGTCTGCGCAATCACGTTGGCCATGGTGTAAGTCTTGCCTGATCCCGTTACCCCCAGCAGGGTCTGATAGGCCAACCCATCCTCGATGCCCTCGATGAGTTGGGCGATGGCGGTCGGCTGATCGCCAGCCGGCTGAAAAGGCTGGAACAAACGGAACGGGCTATTGGGGAAGGTAACGAACACAGGTAAAATCGCGCAACTTTAACCCGTCGATAGTAGCACCCTCGCCTTTGTGGGTGCATGCAAGGAAACACTGTGGAACTCTCCCGCCGCGTACAGGCCATCAAGCCTTCCCCCACTTTGGCTGTCACCGCCCGTGCCGCCTCGCTCAAGGCGACCGGCCGCGACATCATCGGCCTCGGTGCCGGCGAGCCTGATTTCGACACCCCACAGCACATCAAGGACGCTGGGATAGCTGCAATCAACGCGGGATTAACCAAATACACCGCGGTAGATGGCACCCCCAGCCTGAAAGCGGCCGTTATCGCCAAATTCAAACGCGACAACGGACTGGATTACACGCCCAAGCAGATCCTGGTCTCGTGCGGCGGCAAACAAAGCTTCTTCAATCTGGCGCAAGCAATCATCAACCCGGGCGACGAAGTCATCATCCCCGCACCATACTGGGTGTCGTATCCCGACATCATCATTCTGGCTGATGGCAAGCCGGTGATTGTTGAGGCTGGCATTGAGCAGGGCTTCAAGATCACCTCGGCGCAACTGGAAGCGGCGATCACCCCGAAGACCCGGCTGTTTGTCATCAACAGCCCCTCCAACCCCACCGGCGCGGTCTATAGCGGCGACGAACTCGCTGCGCTCGGCGCGGTGCTGCGCAAGCACCCGCGGGTGCTGATCGCCTCCGACGACATGTACGAGCATATCCGGCTGAACGATGTGCCCTTCGTCAACATCCTCAATGTCTGTCCTGATTTATACGACCGCACACTGGTGCTGAATGGCGTATCGAAAGCCTATTCGATGACCGGTTGGCGCATCGGCTACGCGGCCGGACCGGAAGCCATCCTGCGCGCCATGACCAACGTGCAGTCACAGTCCACCTCTAATCCCACCTCGATCTCACAGTACGCTGCCGAAGCCGCGCTCAACGGCGATCAGGGCTGCATTACGCCCATGCTCGACGCCTTCAAGGCACGCCACCGCTATATCGTTGATGCGCTCAACACCCTCCCCGACTTCCATTGTGTGGACAGCGGCGGCGCCTTCTATGCCTTCGTCGATGTGCGCCCCGCGATCATGAATCTGCTGGCCCGCGACATCATCGAAGCGCCGACCGACATTGCGTTTTCCGAATACCTGCTGGAAAGTGCCGACGTCGCCGTGGTGCCTGGCTCGGCCTTCGGTGCCGAAGGCTACATCCGCCTGACGTTCGCCACCTCGCAAGCCAACCTGGAAAAAGCGATTGCCCGCATCGCCGCTGCGCTGGCCTAGCCTCCCGGCCAAGGCGCAGGTAGGCTAGCGCCATGTTTCCAAAACTCGCCGCCCTGCCCCCCACGCGTGGCACGCTCAGCTGGCTGATTCAGCTTGCCTACACTACCGTTCGACTGTTTGGCCAGAACGGGCTGAAAAACCATGCCGCAGCAACGGCGTTTTATTTCCTGCTGTCCGCCACCCCGCTATTGCTGCTGCTGAGCTACGCCCTGCAATTGCTGGGCCACATCGCTGAGAACTCGGTACCTGCCACCATCCTGATGGCCGCACTTTATAACCAGATGCAGCTGGAAAGCCTCACTGCACTCGGATTCATTCCGCGTCAGGCTCAACTAGCCGCAGGCGGTGTGGGCTTCGCCACGCTGGTGCTGTCATCACGTGGATTAGTTAATGCCGTTCAAGGTGCATTTCGCATCATTTTCCCAGACCAGAGCAAACGCAACATGGTGGTGTCATGGGTGTTGCCCCTCATCATTTTGCCCGTACTGTTCTTGCTGATGGGGGTGGCGGCGTTGGCGCAGGTAACACTGACTTTTCTAGGTCAAAACGACTTCATCGGCGCAGGTAACGCTCAGGTATTACAGGTGCTGAACACACTGTTTGGCTTTGCCATGGTATGGGCGCTGCTGTTTGCCGCCTATTGGCGATTGCCGCGACAGCATCCGCGCGCACGCGATGCAGCCGCTTTCTCCTTCGGAGCCGTCCTCAGCCTGGCATTGCTCATCACCCTATTTGGCGCATTCTTCAAATTAGAGAATTACCTGAGCCTCTACGGCGCGCTTGGCGGCGTGGTGTTCGTGCTGATCGGCGCCTATTTCGCTTTCTGGCTGCTCTATATCTGGGCACAAGCCCTGTTTGCCTATGGCAAGGTCGACATCGCCGCACTGGAAAAACTCTTTCTCGGCGGCAGCGGAGAAGGTGCCAACAAACTCGAAGCTTACGTATTCGGCGACAACAACCGCCTGCTGGAAAAATACGGTGAAGTTCATCCTCCCGGCTACACCCTCATTGAAGAAGGTGACGATTCCCGGGTCGCCTATTTTCTCTATGCTGGGCGCGCACTGGTCTATAAAAATGCCGAATCGGGTCGCCGTCATCTGGGCGAACTCAATGAAGGTCAATTATTTGGCGAAATGGCTTATCTGCTGAATGAAAAACGGACCGCCTCAGTCGTGGCCGACACCGAACTCACCGTGCTGGTGTTGCCTCCCCAAATCATGGAAGAATTGATGCGCCACTCCGCGCCTCTGTCGCGCCGCATCATCGACACGCTATGCCATCGGCTGGAGCGGATGAATCTAGAGCCACGCTGATAGACTTGTCTGACGCAGGCACGGCATCGAAGAGGCAACACCGTGCTAGGCAATTCACTCCGCGCACCCAAACTTCTAATAAATCCCGATTCATTGGGTGAAATTGCTGGCGAATACTTGACCTAAACACGCGTCGACACTAGAATGCGCGCTCTCCTATTCCTCGATAGCTCAGTTGGTAGAGCGACGGACTGTTAATCCGCAGGTCCCTGGTTCGAGCCCAGGTCGAGGAGCCAGACATAGCAAGCAGAGAGGCCATCCTTCAGGGGTGGCTTTTTTGCTTTACGTGTTCTTTATAGGATGCTCCAGGGCTCGGTATAGGGCCCCACGCTCATTTACACGTCAAAGGAATCGACATGCATACGGACAAAGTTCTAAGCCACCTGAAAAAACATGGGCAGTTACTCGATTTGGAGATAGCGGCCGCAACCGGGATTGCACTGCCCCAAGTACGCAAGTCACTGGCTGACTTGGCGACGCGCAAAGAAATATCTCAATGCAGCGTGACCCACTTCAAAGGCGACAAGCGTATTGACGGCTTTCAGTGCAGGATTTCTGGCTATATTCCGCCCGTTGCGCCCGGTCGAAAGGCCGGAAGTAACAAAAGCGCTTCATCCGACTAGCGCGGGGCCAAGAGTCCAGCGGGTGATCCCTTCAGCGAGGGGTGATCCCAGTGGGTTTCAACCAATATCAAGGAGCAATACCAGTGACCAATGCACAACGCCGGGCAGCATGGCTCGCCAGTCAAAAGGCTGAAGGGGATTCGTTAAGCAGCAAGCCTGAGCCAACGCCCGGCAGTGCATTCTGCCCCCATGAGGCTGGCGCATATTACCTTGCTGACGTGGATACGGTCGGCACCTTCAAGATGTTCGCCAAGGACCTCAAACCGCCCGTTTACACCTACGGCATCACCACCATTCGGTTTGAATTGAATCCAGATACCGGCAAATGGGTCTGGTTCGACGGGGTGAATAATCAATCTCCGCGCAAGACCCAGGAGGGTTGGCGTCTTGGCAGCAAGCAGTTGCACGACTCACGCGAAGGCGCAGAAGCCGAGCTTCAGCGCGAAATGGTCAAGAACGGCGACCGGGTGACCAAGGTGCATGACCTGCCAGACGATATGGGAGCGCTGAAAAAGATCCGTAGCGCCAACCATCCAGACCGCAACGCTGATTCCGACCAGGATCTCTATCAGGCGGTAGTCGAGAAGCTGGACAGGATGCGCATAGATAACCTTGCCGCAGCCTGACCAAGCCCTGCCCCACACAACCCACCCTTGCCCGGTGGGTTTTTTTACAGTGATAGATCGCAACGCATCAGTTCTCAACTGCTCTCCCCCAATATCCGGCGCGTCACGGCAGATCAAAGCAAGGCATTCACCTGTCGGACTATCCAAAGGGCTCTGGTTCGAATCCAGGTTGAGGAGCCAAGTTCTGGGCGAATAGCCATTTCAGCTTTCTTCCCTGCTAAATATAAACACATTCATTTCATAGCGCTTGCATGTAGTAATAGGAACGATTATCATTAATATTCATATTACGTGTAGGGATTCCCGTGAAATACTTGGCATTCGCATTCCTTCTAATTCCCGTCATCAGCTTTGGTGCAGATCTGGAAATGGCCCTCGTCATTAAGGATCATCAATTCATCCCGGCCGAACTTAAGGTGCCCGCAGGCAAAAAGGTTAAATTGATTGTGAGCAACCAGGACAGCACGCCAGAAGAGTTCGAGAGCCATCAACTCAATCGCGAAAAGGTGATTGCCGGAAACGCCAAGGCCACTATTTATGTCGGCCCACTATCCCCTGGAAAATATACGTTTTGGGGCGAGTTCCATGACAAAACCGCCCGTGGCGTAATTGTTGCGGAGTAATCATGATTGGATCAGCCGTTATTGTATTCAGGGAAACGCTCGAAGCCGCGCTGCTGATCGGCATTATCGCTGCAGCCACACGCGGGCTTGTAGGCCGCAATTTTTGGCTGGCTATTGGAATTGGTGCGGGCCTGGTGGGATCTCTGATCGTAGCGGGTCTAACCGAGAAGATTGGGGAGTTAGCCGAAGGCACCGGGCAGGAAATATTCAATGCCACCATTCTGGGCATCGCGGTATTGATGCTTGGCTGGCACAACATCTGGATGACCACACATGGCCGTGAAATGGCGGCCCAGGCAAAGTCGGTCGGACGCGAGGTGAAGACAGGACAGCGTGAGATGTCGGCATTGGCCATTCTCATCGCCCTGGCTGTGCTGCGTGAAGGATCGGAAACCGCGCTATTCCTCTACAGTCTTGCCGCCGGCGGTGGCACCAGCCAGGTTTCCCTGTTATCCGGTGGACTGTTAGGTCTGGCAGGGGGTATCGGTGTGGGATGGGCTTTATATGCAGGCCTGGCTCGTATTCCACTACGCCATTTTTTCACCGTGACCAGCGCGCTGATTTTATTTCTGGCCGCGGGTCTTGCAGGACAAATGGCACGTTTCCTGGTCCAGGGCGATGTAATCAGTCCGCTTGCCAGTCCGCTCTGGGATTCGTCATCGCTCCTGCCCATGACCTCTGTACTGGGCAATCTATTGCACCTGCTTGCCGGCTATGAGGCTCGCCCCAGCGGCATGCAAGTGTTGTTTTATGGTCTGACTTTCATCGTCATCTTGCTCGGGATGCGTTGGAGTCGAACCCCCACACCCCAAGCAATCTAAAAGGAACATCATGAAATCATCGAATGCAGTTTTAATCGCTGCGATGGGCATGCTTTGCGTGCAAGCCGCCCACGCTGGTCCCGCCGCTTATGTCTATACACCGACTGTCGAACAAGGCGAGAAAGAAATCGACTTCAAATTCGGTACAGCAGACAGCGATCCGCGTAAAACCCAGGCGACTATTGGATTCGGCTATGGCGTCAACGCCTGGTGGTTCACCGAGGCATATGTCAAATATGCCCGGACTGGCAGCGGCAGCCTTAAATACGATGCGTTCGAACTTGAGAACAAATTTCAACTTACCGAAACGGGTAAATACCCAGTGGATGTGGGTTTCATCACCGAAATCGAAATTCCTCGCGACAGTAACGAAGGCATCGAACTCAAGGTCGGCCCACTTTTCCAGACAGAGTTTGGCAAGCTGCAACTCAACGCAAACTTACTGCTGGAAAAGCGTTTCGATGCTGCAACTGCAAGCCCCGCTGAAGCCGGCTACCAATGGCAAGCCAAGTACCGTCTGCAACCCCGTTTTGAATACGGTGTTCAAGGATTTGGCAGCCTGGGCAAGTGGAATGACTGGGACGCCGCCAACAAGCAGTCCCATACAATAGGCCCGGCCGTGTTCGGGAAAGTTGCACTCGGGGATCACCAGGCCATCAAGTACAACGCCGCCTGGTTGTTTGGCATGTCAGATGCTGCTGCAGACAACACATTCAGGCTTCAGGCTGAACTTGAGTTCTAATTCAGTCCAGTTCGAGTCCTCAGGTTGAATGCGTAATACCCGATGTGACACCCACGCATTCTGATACCTGATCATTTGAACAGGACGCTGCAGAGAAAAGGCCCGCAATCCTATGCGGGCCTTTTCAGTTTTTGATGCGCACTACCAATGCATTGGCCTGTCTGGACCTTCAAATTTCGACTGTACGGTCGCGCATGTGCTGGCGCAGCTGGACCTGGTAGTGGGCGCGGTGCACAGCCAGTTCCATCTGTCGCGCGCCAAGCAGACCACACGTATTTTGAACGCGATGGACCATCCCCACTTCACGATGCTCGCCCACCCGCATTTCGGCATCGCTCGCTACCCGCACCTGGCGCGAATTCGCTGCACGTGATGTACTTACGCCCGAAAGCATCGTGAAAACAGGCTGGGACAAGCTCGTGATCATCCTCGATGCCGGCGGTTATGTGAGCTACGACTACAAGACTGCGACCAAGCCGCTTGAAATGTGCGGCGCGCTGATACGCGATTACGGCGGCAACCTCGATACGTTGCATGACGTCGCAAGCGGACCACGCAACCTGGAGGACCGACTCAAGACATTGGGCAAGGGAATAGGCGACACCACCGTTGCCATTTTTCTGCGAGAGCTGCGCGGCATCCGGGATAAGGCCGACCCGCCACTGTCGCCGCTGGCGCTGATTGCCACAACCGAATCAGGTTATCTGCGGCCCGGAACCCAAAACCCCAAACGCGCGCTGTCCAACCTGAACAAGGCGTGGGTTGCTAGCGGACAGCCGGCAGATGGATTTGCCGATTTCGAATCGGCGCTGGTGCGTGAAGGACTGCGTCTACGCTATGTGGCCATTCCATAGCGAGCGTCCAAATCCTGAACAACCCTAAAGCGGAATGCCGTGCTGACCCACGCTGACACGCTTGGCCTGCGGGCCCTCGGCAGCCATTTCCTCGATGAACTTCACCTCAACACCCTCCTGCAACTGATCGAAATGGATATTCACCAGATTGTCTGAATTGAAATAAAGCTCATCGCCGTCGGCACGCCGGATGAAACCATAGCCTTCCTCGGCAACCAGACGCGCCACCAGACCGGTATGTTCCTGCGGGTGCGTCTTGGTATCACCGCGTAGACGCCTGGAATAGTCATCCAGCTGGCGCTTGGCCGCGTCGAAGCCATCACGCAGGGCTACATACACATCCTCATGTTTGTCGCGGTTCACCACGATTTCTTTTCCCGGCACACCAATGTCGATTCGCACGTTGAAAAACTTGCCCTGTTGCTTGTGCTGGTGCGGCATTTCCACCACTACCCGGCAGGACATGATCGGCTCGAAAAATGTCTCCAGTTTATCGGCCTTCTCCCGGATATGCGCCTCGAGTGCATCGGATTGTTCAATGTCGCGAAACGTGATTTGCAAGGGTGTTTTCATGTGCGCATCCTTTCGTTCAGGTTACAAAACCATCGGCCAGTGCCGATTCTTGCGTGGGCTTAATTCAGCCCTTGATACAGATAAGGGGAATCGGAATGGCCGGGACCGAACGCGCACGCCCATATCGGCTTCTTGTGGATAGTGCTCCCAGTATTCAGATGTCATGCAAGGCTTGTCTGTACATGACAGGCCTCAAACGTTCCGGCATCCCTAATGCAACGCTTCGTCTTCATCGTGATGGAAAACCAGTTAAGCAAATTCGACCTTGATGGATTCGCCCAATCGCTTCTCGGTCATATCCACCGCCTGAAATAGCCACTGGTCTTTCCAGCAGTAGCCAAACTGCTCCGTGTAAAAACATGCCTTGGGTTCCATGATCAGCTTGTTTGTTGTGAACACACTCGCATTTCAGTCTGGCATATTTAAATTCGAAAGCGATACCGGCATCTTCGAAACACACTTTTCCCGGTATCACGCGATGCGGCTGTGTAATGTCTGGGAACTGTCTGCTATACATAAAAGATGAAAAGATCAGAATATTCCACGTCATCACCCATCACATCGGAAGCCAGGATAACGCCATGATCCAAAACCCCATCGATGTAGCCAGCCGCGTCAGTCCAGACCTGTCGGCACTGCTCAGTAGCCGGGTCAACAATCCGGAGTCTGTGCAACCCGTCACGCTCAGAGCGGTGCGCCGCTTTCTCGCCGATCTGTTGCCCGCAGCCTTCAATGAGGCTGAGAGCCTGCATCATTTCGATGTCAGCGAATCGCTCCTCGATGAACTGGATGCCCTCATCGAAGAGTTCGAAGGCACTGCGCTCGCTGTCGATTTTGTCGAGGTGAAGGCCAGCGAAGCACTCACCCGCGCGATCGAGTCGATTCTCAACGACGACAACCGCGAAAATCCCCCTACGCTTGCCACGATCAAGGACGCCCTGCTTGCCGGTCTGGGCGCACGTTTGGTGGGTGACGGCGTTTTGGAGGATGACGAGGACGATACGCTGCTGTCCGAGACGGACGCGCTAATCGAGCATCTTGGCGCCGACACGCTCGCCGAAGAGTTACTGCGCTACGAGTAACAAACCCACTGTTCAAGGAACATCACCATGTTGATAAAGCAGCGTTCGAGGCGTGTTCTGGCGATATTTCTAGTGATACTAGTGTTTAATTGCATTAATTTACGTAATTAACTATCATCCGGTTTGATGTACTAAAAACTGGAGTGATGATGGCTCGTGTAGCGGCGAAGG
>JAAFGW010000063.1 GCA_010365175.1 Sulfuriferula multivorans
ACCACCCCCAACCTCGACACCCTGCCGGACTCAAGCTTCGTCTCTTGTCAGACGCTTGCCGCTGCACTCGAAACCAGCCTGACAACAATATGGCGCTGGTCGAAATCTGGACGGCTTCCAAAACCGCATCGCTTGGGTGAAGGCACTACCCGCTGGCGTGTGGGTGAAGTACGGGCCGCACTGTCGAAGCTGGCAGCTTAAGCGGGGGCGATCATGGAAAACAAAAAAGGCCACCCGCAGACAGCCCAAAATACACACGGCGATCATAACGATAATTCTGCACACACTCAACGCTTGGTAATGTTGGCCGCGTTTAAGGTGAAGCCATCCATAACCACGATTGAAGCACGGCGCGACCTGGATATTTTGATGCCAGCGGCGCGCGTGTTCGAGCTGCGCGCAATGGGGTATGACATTGCAACGATATGGACGCATGGCATAACCGAGCGTGGGCGCAAGCATCGCATTGCCCGTTATGTGTTCAGGCAGTCCGCGTCATGAATGCTGACCGGCAGTATCTATGCGTCAAGAAATTGAAGGGACGGGATATTGTTCGGGTTGCTGCCAAACACAACCTGCGAGAGTTACAGGCTGAGCTTGGTGCAGGCAGCCATATCGACCACACACGCATCGGCTTGAATCAAGTGATGGCCGGGCCTGATAAAGCGGCTGATGTTGCTGCTTATGCTGACGGCTTAATGCGCGATGCTGGCGTGGGCAATATGAGGCGTGACGCTGTGCGCGGCATTGAAATCATTGTCAGCTTGCCAGCATCATCGACCATAGACCGTACCGCTTTCTTTACAGATTCGCTGGCATGGGCACAGCGCTTCTTTGCTGTGCCGGTTCTATCCGCTGTGATCCACCTCGATGAAGCTGCGCCACATTGCCATGTCCTGCTGCTGCCTCTAGTAGATGGGCGCATGGTGGGCAGCGACCTGGTGGGCAACAAAACGCGCCTACAGGCCATGCAAGCGAGTTATTTTGAGCAAGTGGGGCGAAGGTATGGGCTGACCCGTCCAAAGGCACGGAAGCGCTTTAATCAGGCGGTTCGGGATAAAGCGGCTTCTATAGCTGTGTCGGCTATCCAGAGCAGTCCCGAGTTATTGGATAGGCACGGTGTTGAAAGCGCGCTTCTGGTATTGGTGAGGCACGATCCTGAACCGCTGCTTGCGGCATTGGGATTGTCGATGCCACTACCAGCGAAGTCCTCGAAATCGTTTGTTGGGATCATGACAAAGCCCTGTAAGCCTGAGAAACCTATAGGGTTCAAGCAACAAGCAAAACCTATAGGGTTCGCTCATGCTGTGCCCTCAAATAATCAAACCCTATCCTGTGTAGGCTTCGCTCCTGAATCACCGCACTTGCCTGAGCATGAAAGCTGTCCAGACGCAGCGATCACCCGCTGCCGTGACGATCTTCCTTCAGAGTATTGGGATAGCGAGCTAGGTGAATACAGATTGCCTGATGAACAGCCGCGACAGACTCGGCTTGGTTAGGAGAAAAGTGCAACGTTGCACCATTGCAGACTGTAGCCGCGCCTATTCCTTTTCGTTAAAGAAACCATGAAAAAACCCACAGCAAACCGGTAACGTTACCGAATTGCGCACGGTAGCAGACCGGCAGGCGATGGTCGATCTGCCTAAAAACAATCAAAGGAAATCAACTATCCTACAGCCCGCGCATGGTCGATCTAAAGTAGAACGAAATAGATAATTGGCATGAAGTAGGCACGCCAGCTGAGAAATTTAATAACTGAAGAAAACTCCGCAACCTCATGCGAGAGGAACAACATGCCAAACCACAAACGGCAAACGATCCACATATCAGGAACGCTACGCAGCCGGATTAACTCACTGGCACACGCACAGGCCCAGCAAGCCGAGACACGCTACAGGTCAGATATGTTGCGCCACCTACAGGACGCAGCCGGGGAGGGTGCAAGCCTGGACGATCTACACGCGATGGTCGACGTGATGGAAGCCGGGGCGAACGAATACAGGTCAGTTGGTTAACTGTCTGATATATCAATGGTTTACGCGTTGAAACAACGACGTATTTTGGGCCTACCTGAAGTCAACCCACTCCGAAAAATACGGTTAGTAGCGGGACTACTTAGGGCGAATATTATGAGCGCAAAGCTTTGGCAGCAAATGGATAGAAAATCGTAGCACTGTGAATCATTGACGGTAGTTCTGACGGTAGTTATGAAATTAATAAGTTCAATGTCTATAACTGGCGCGGCCTGTAGGCTTGTGTTCGATTCGTCTTCGGGCCAGGACACAAAATGTAGGTCGCGCGCAAACGCAAAGCAAGCGCGAACGCGCTGCATTTGTTTGATTGAATATTTGAGTATCACAGCCCAGAAAGGGCAGGATATTGAGCTTCTTACCATAGGTAAGGTGGCGTCCCCACGGGGATTCGAACCCCGGTTACCGCCGTGAAAGGGCGATGTCCTAGGCCTCTAGACGATGGGGACCCGGACGACGGTGTGACCCGTCAACTTCAACTACTCAGGCTTGCGCCTTTACTGCTTGTTTGAAAGCTGGGTCAACGTTACGCCGATAAATAATCCGACGAACCCCAATGGTATCAGCGAGATCCAGACTTCGGCGTTCTCACTGCCATTCAGCATCTTTCCAAACCCTACTGCCAGTCCAACGATGCTTAATATCAACCCCAGCAGAGTGGTGATGACGCCCAGCTTGTGCATCGTTCTTCCTGTTTGTTGGTGGAGGTAAGCGGGATCGAACCGCTGACCTCTTGCATGCCATGCAAGCGCTCTCCCAGCTGAGCTATACCCCCAACGAAGCCGCGCATTCTATACATGCCTTGGATTCTTGTAAAGCCTTCACACGCATTTCAATCAGGAAGTAGCTTGCCTGGGTTCAGTAACTGAAGCGGATCGAACTGTTGTTTGATGCTCCGCATGATGGCAATTGTAGCGGAATCGATTTCCAGTGCGATAAAACGGCGTTTTTCAGTGCCGATACCGTGTTCGCCCGAGAGGGTTCCTCCCAGTTCGAGCACCTTCCGCATTATCGCATCGAGTGCAGTATGGGCACGTGCCATTTCGTCGTGGTCGTCGGGATGCACCATCAGGTTGATATGTAAATTACCGTTTCCAGCGTGACCGAATGACACCGCTGCGAGTTGATGTTTGTGCGCTATTTCGTCGATGAAATCGACAAAATCAGCGAGCTGCGAAATCGGCACTACGATGTCTTCGTTGATCTTGAGTGGCGCAATGCGTTTAACCGCATGCGAAAGCGATTTTCGCGCTGTCCAAAGCAGCTTGATGGCATCGTGGGTGAAACCGCTTTTAATCTCGAGCAGGCCTTGGCCTGCAAGCGCTTTTTCCAGACTGGCAATCTGGCGCGGAACATCTTCCTTGGCGCCGTCGGCCTCAACCATGAGCAGCGCGCGCGTGCCGGAGGGCAGATCGTCAGCGGCGCCAGTTGGGCGAATAGCATCAATGGCGCGATGGTCCATGAACTCCAGTGCGCAGGGGATGACGGACTGTCGCATGATGCGGCTGACGGCATTGAGCGCGTCGCGGTTGCTGGCGTAGCTCACGCGCAAGGTGGCAATGGTTTCCGGTACGGGCAGCAACTTCAAGGTGGCTTCAGTGATGAGCGCAAGTGTGCCCTCTGAACCGACCAGCAGGCGGGTGAGGTCGTAGCCTGTGACGCCTTTGGTAGTGCGGCAACCGGAGCGGATTTCCTGCCCGCTGCCCGTGACGGCGCGAAGGCCCAATACAAAGTCACGGGTGACGCCGTATTTGACGGCACGTGGCCCAGCGGCATTCATGGCCAGGTTGCCGCCAATGCGGCAATAGGCACTGCTGCCGGGGTCGGGGGGATAAAACAAGCCAGCGCTTCGTGCGATACGGTCGATTTCTTCGGTGACCACGCCGGACTCGACCACGATAAGCCGGTTGTCGGGATCGAATTCGAGCACGCGTTTCATGCATTCAAAACTCACGACGACACTGCCAGGTGCCGGCAGCGCACCGCCAACGTTGCCGGAGCCAGCACCGCGCGGTGTTAGTGCAATGTGATGTTCAAATGCGATACGTGCCAAGGCTGCCACGTCATCGTGCGAGGACGGGAACAGTACGGCATCGGGTTCGACGTGGCGCGGCGTTTCATCCTTGGAATACAGCGTGCGTATGGCCGGATCGGTAAATACACGATCTGTTCCCAGGGCGGAACGGAAAGCAATGAGCGCAGGTTCGGGCAGCATTAAAAGAGGCGGTCTGAAGTCAGGCTGGAAGTTCCGGCGGGAGTTGAGCAAGCAGTTGTGCCGTCATGTCAGCATCGAAGTCCATACCGATGTCCCAGCCGGGGTTGAGTGCGATGGGCACGCCGCCACCGATGCGTCGCAATATCCAGGACAACTCGGTCAAGATTCCACCCGCAAATTCCGGGTAGTGTTCGACAAAGGGTTTGGCCCGCTCGGGGCTGGTGAAAAGCACCAGAATTCGCTCGCCCTCTTCGTCTTCTATGATGAGGGGCTCTGCCTGGGTTGAACGCTGGAATCCCTGGATTGGATTCTTTTCGTCACGCACCGGCATGAAGAGTTGTTGATCGAGCAGACGAAGCACAAACGTTTCAGCTTCAATTGAGCCGGCGTGGACAGCAGAGAGTTGTTCTTCAAGCGCGTTATGGGGGATGAAATTCATTATTTTGAGCCCTTGCAAAGTGTCTCTCAGTGTAACCGATGGTGCGTGTAGCCTGGGTAGGCGACTTGTTTGCATCGCGACAGGCGGATGAAAGGCCCAGCAGGGTTAGAATATTTACCAACTGTAAATAACGGGGGTGGCTTCACCATGGGGGGCAGCACGGGTTATGCCGGGCTTCACGATTACAACCGGGCGATTCGCGAAATCGCGACCAGTGCAGACTGGCAGTCCGGCAAATTGGCACGCCAGTTGGAGCGGGTAGTCCAGGTGGCGGCGCGCTATATGGGTGTGGGTCAGGCGAGTATCTGGTGCATGAATCAGGGGCAGGATAGCCTGGATTGTGTGTGCGAATTCAACAGCCTTGTTGGGGTGACCCGGCCTGTGAAATCGCTTGGCCGGGATCAACATCCCACCTATTTTTCCGAGCTCTCCAATAACCGCGTGATGGCGGTGGCTGATGCCTTGAATGACGCCATGACAGCCGAGCTCGTTGAGGGGTATTTCAAGCCACTCAAAATTACGTCTTTGCTTGAAGCGCCGATTTGGCTCGATGGCGAATTGGTGGGTGTCGTGTGCCATGAGCATTCGGGTACCCCGCGCGTCTGGCGTGATGAAGATGTCGCTTTCGCAGGATCGATGAGTGATTTCGCTGCCATGGCGCTGTCACAGAACCGGTATCAACAAGTGGAATCGGCGCGGGAGCGGCTCACTCGCATCATCGAAGCCACGCCCGATGTGGTTGCAATCATGGCGATCAATGGTTATTTGATCCAGATTAACCCGGCTGGTCGACAGTTGCTGGGCTTGTCTGAGCGGGCGGATGTGACGCGTTTTCGTAGCCGCGACTTTTTAGGAGAAAACACAACCTATCTGCTTGAAACGGAGATATTGCCCGCCTTGCATCGAAGCGGACGATGGACGGGTGAGGCCTTGTTGCGCGAGGACGCGCCCCAGGCATTGCCAGTGTCGGTGGTTGCGCTGGCCCATCACGATGTTGTGGGGCAGCTGGAATATTTTTCAGTGACTTTGCGGGATCTGACAGCACAAAAGGCGATTCAGCGCGAGATTGAAGCGCTGAACAATGAACTCGAAGCACGCGTCCATATGCGTACGCAGGAGCTTGAGTTTGCCAATCGTAATCTTGAGTCGTTTGCCTATTCGGTGTCCCACGATCTCAAAGCGCCATTGCGCGGAATAGAAGGCTACAGCCGGCTACTGGCAAGTGAATATCGCGACAGCCTTCCCGAGGAGGCGCGTGAGTACATCGATTTGATTGGGGCCTCGAGTCTGCGAATGGATCGAATGATCGAGGATGTTCTGGCGTATTCTCGTGCGCAGATCCGGCAGCTGAAATTGTTGTGTATTGATGTCGATCAACTGATTCAACAGGTCGTCAGTGAGTTCGATCAACAATTCAAGGATGGCGTTGTTCTGACACTTGAGATTGAGCCCGCGGAATTGGAATGTGATCGCGAAGGAATGATGCAGATACTGCGTAATTTTCTGACCAACGCCCTGAAATACTCTCGTGAGAGCAGTCCGCCTCGCATCCGGATTGAGGGTAGTGCAGAAGCGGAGGGTTATCGTTTTTCCGTTAGCGATAATGGGATGGGATTCGATATGCGTTATCACGATCGGATTTTTGAAATATTTCATCGCTTGTCGAGTACCGTGGATCATGACGGGACGGGTATTGGACTAGCGTTGGCGGCGCGTTCTGCAGAGCGCATGGGCGGGCGAGTGTGGGCCGAGAGTGCGCCGGGGCAGGGCGCCACTTTTTTCTTTGAAATGAATAGCGAGACGCACGCATGAAGCTGCTTTATGTTGAAGACAACCCATTTGATCGCGATCTCACGCGGCGGGCGTTGTTAAAACAAATTCCCAGTTTGGAATGGGATGCCGCGGGTGGAGTGAGTGAAGCGGTCGTGAAGCTGGATAGCCAGAAATACGATGTCGTTCTGCTCGACATGTGGTTACAGGATGGTTGTGGCATGGATGTCTTACTGCATGTTCGGCGACACAACCTGGAACTGGCCGTGGTCATCGTTGCCGGATCGGGTGACGAGGGCAGCGTGATCCAATACCTGAAAGCCGGCGCGCAGGATTACATTCCCAAGCGCGGCATGTATCTGGAGCAGTTGGGTGGTCATCTGACGCGGGCACAGGAAAGGTTGCGCGATAACATTCGTCCGAATTCGGTACTGACCGTACTGTTCGTGGAATCAAGTCGGGATGATGTTGAGTTGACCCGTCGCCATTTTGATCGTCGTGCCCCCCATATTCATTTGGAAGTACAGTCGGATGGTGCAGCTGCACTGGCTTGGCTGGCGCAGCCGGGCCACCACGCCGATATTGCGCTTCTGGATTTGCGCCTGCCCGGCATGACGGGTCTGGAGTTACTGGAGAACCTGAAATCCCTGTACAAATTCCCCTGCATTCTCATCACCGGGCGTGGGGATGAATCGGCGGCCGCAAAAGCCATGAGCCTGGGTGCGGTGGATTACATCATCAAGGAGCACGGATATGTGGCGGCTTTACCTGGTGTGATCGAATACGCCCATTTATTGTCGGCCTATTCCGCATTGCGTCTGACTTATGCGCGCATACAGGATGGCATTACGCAAGCTTGAAAATACGCGCAAGCATTTTGCACTTTCCTTCGTGTGTTGACAGGCTGCTAGGGCTTCCAGCGTTCGGGGTGTGCCCAGTATCGTGCGTTCAGCCAATCCGGCACCGGTTTGTATGTAGCGAGGTCATACTCATAGATACTCAGGTTTTCGGCCTCGTCGTAAAAGCATAGCGAAAAGCCGAGTGCACGAAATGCTTCCGCGTTGAGTGCGCAACCCGTGCCTTCCACCAACAACAGTCGCGGGGCAACATAAATTCGTGTTTTGCTGATCAATTGCTGAGCCTGACTGGCGCTCAGACCCTTGAGTGCGTGGACGCCTACCGCAAATGTGCAGAGTGTGGTTGGCGCCTCTCCCTGTGTGCTGACGGGGGTATTGGGCAGTATGCGGGTAACCAGTTGTAAAGCACTTTCTTCAAGCGCACAGATACTGGCGGGCTGCATTTCCAGTAAACGGTTTTGTACGTAATCGAGCCAGTTCATTTTTCATGCTTGCGTGGCACACGTATCAGACGGGTGCCTGCAAGCCGGTCATGAAGAAACTGTTTGTCACGGTCGAAGAATGCCCACCAGAAACCGATCCCAGCAAGCATCAACCCCGGTAAAGCAAAGACGAAACGCAACATGGCCTGCTTGAAAGTCAGGGTGTCGCCATTGAGTTGAACCAAGCGGATGCGCCAGGTTTTCATTGCCAGGGTTTGCCCACTACGCAGCCAGAACGCGCTGAAGTAAGCGAACAGGACCCCCATAATATATATCTGAAAAAAATGCCGTTGCCATGGAGCGTGCATGTCGCCAATAACGGGCATGATAATGAAGGACGCAACGAACACCACGGCGGTTACCAAAAGCGATTCGTAGACCATCGCCGCGAAGCGTGACAGGAGGGGGGCAGGAGTAAAGGCTATTGCGTTGTATTGCATGGTGGCTCTATATTGCAGCTTGGCGTGGCAATATGCCACAGCACGCGCTTACATAATCAAAAATCAAGGAGGGGGCTCGATGCATATCGTAAAGCAACTCATGTCCATACCCGGCGTTATCGCTGCGGGTGAATATGCCTACCGTGGCGACCGGTTCTCGTATGAAGGCGCGCTTACCGACGAATTTGCGCGCATGGCATCCATTTTGTGCCGGGGCAATACCCTATCGGTCAACATGCAATCCGAGATTTTCGACTCTTTCGCCGAAAACTGCGGCTGCCGCCCGGTGCAGGGCTGGATCGTACGGGGCGATCAGATCACGGTGTGCGCAGTCGGCAATTATTTTTCCTTTATCGAAAATCGTGATGAACTGCTGAACGATGTCATGACCATCATGCGGGCCAAGGTGGGCGATGTGCAGGATGATCTGCTGGTTAATCTGTACGCCAAACTAGGCGGTGATACCAAAGAAGCCTTGTACTGAAACCAAATATAGAAGAAGAGGAGAGAGCATGAATTTGGACAAGATGATGGATTTGCCGGGTGCGCTGGCTGCGTTTACCTATTCCGACAAAGGCGAGCTGCAATCGCACGTGCTGCGCGAGGGAACTGAATTGACGCCGCAGGTGCTCGATTTGTTGGCCCGCTCGTGCGTCGCCAATCAGGCTATAGCCAGCATGGAAGCCCGCGGTTGGGAAGCGGTGACCGGTCAGACGGGTTTTCAACCACTCAAGGGGTTTTCAGTGGTGGGTCTGGAATGGTCGGTGGTCGTTAATGGCAATTGCGGCGTTGTTGTTCGCAATCGCGATGTTGACTATGAAGCGTCGTTCAAAGCCGTGCAGGCAGGTTGAGGAGCGCGTATGTCATTAAGAAAAATACTTGTGCTCGATGGCGTAACCGCGGTATGTCGGTTTCGAGATGACGGTGTGGTCATGGAGGCCGAGGGTGTATTGCCTCAGGAACTCATGGAACGCCTGGCAAAGTTTGCCCAGTGGTATCGCCGAATGGTATCGAGCAATACTGACCTCTTGTCATTATTTTCACAGATGCGTGGCTGGTCGCCGTCACAGGGGTGGATTGTGCAGGGAGAAGCCATGACGGTCTGCAGTGTGGGTAATATGGTTTGTTTGGTTGAAAATGCACAGGGATCGCTGAATCTTCTAATGAAGGCGCTAGGCGAAGCCGCTCACGAGTAGGTTCTGGCCGAGTGACAAAAAAGGCCAGAAGCCTTGCAGGAAGGCGGCTGTAGTGCACTGAGGCGAGTAGTATCCGGACCATCAGAGCATGAACGCAGTCGTGGTTTTTCAGAAAGCCCGGGTATTCCGCAGGGTGATTGGATCAGCGTTGAGATGACAAAAGCGCAAGGCGTTTCACCCCAGTAAGTGGCTTCGCGTACCGAAAACCCTCCCGCTCGCGGAAGGGTTTTTTGTTTGTTGAGCCAGTCAAAGTAGCCAAACGGGCCATTTCAGTAGGTTTTCTTGACCGAAACAGGTCAAACCGATTACCCTCACGGGTTCACCAACGAATTGATTTATTACCAGTTTATGGAAGCCACAGGCGCCGAGATTGTTGTACGTTGTTTAGCCGAAGAGGGGGTCGAATTTGTATTCGGCTATCCCGGCGGAGCCGTACTCACGATCTATGACGAAATTTTCAAGCAGGACAAGTTCAAGCATGTGCTGGTGCGTCACGAGCAGGCGGCGGTGCATGCGGCCGATGCCTATGCTCGTTCCACTGGCCGTGTCGGTGTGGCGCTGGTGACCTCGGGGCCTGGCGTGACCAATGCCGTGACCGGGATTGCCACGGCGTATATGGACTCGGTTCCGATCGTGGTGGTCACCGGCCAGGTGCCGACCCCTGCGATTGGGATGGATGCGTTCCAGGAAGTCGATACCGTGGGCATTACCCGTCCCTGCGTCAAACACAATTTCCTGGTCAAGGATGTGAAGGACCTGGCGGCGACGATGAAAAAAGCGTTTTTCATTGCGTCGACCGGGCGGCCTGGTCCAGTCGTGGTTGATGTGCCCAAGGATATTACGTTCCAGACCACCGACTTCGCGTATCCCGCCAGCATAGAAATGCGCTCCTATAACCCGGTGGTCAAAGGCCATAGCGGGCAGATGAAGCGCGCTGTACAAATGTTGCTCGAAGCCAAACGCCCCATGATTTACGCCGGCGGCGGTGTGGTGCTGGGCAATGCGTCGGAACAGCTGATTGAACTGACACGTTTGCTGGGCTTTCCGGTCACCAATACCCTGATGGGCCTGGGGGGACACCCTGCTACTGACAAGCAAAACCTGGGCATGCTGGGGATGCATGGTACGTACGAAGCCAACATGGCGATGCAGTATTGCGATGTGGTGCTGGCCGTAGGGGCGCGTTTTGATGACCGCGTGATTGGAAATCCCGAGCACTATGCAAGTGAGCCGCGCAACATTATCCAAATCGATGTTGATCCCTCTTCTATTTCCAAGCGTGTTCGGGTCGATGTGCCCATCGTTGGCGATGTAAAGAGCGTGCTGACCGACATGCTGGCCCTGCTGAAGCAGGCCAAGGAAAAGCCTGACGCGGTGGCGCAAAATGCCTGGTGGACGCAGATAGAATTGTGGCGGGCAAAAAACTGCCTCAAATATACCCAGCAGGGCAGCATCATCAAACCGCAATACGTGGTTGAGAAGCTGTGGGAAGTCACCAAAGGCGAAGCCTTTGTGACCTCCGATGTGGGGCAGCACCAGATGTGGGCCGCGCAGTATTACAAATTCGACAAGCCTCGGCGCTGGATCAACTCCGGCGGTCTCGGCACCATGGGCGTTGGCTTGCCCTATGCGATGGGGGTGCAGCTCGCGCATCCCGACGCACAGGTCGCTTGTATCACCGGCGAGGCGAGCATCCAGATGTGTATCCAGGAACTCTCCACCTGCAAGCAGTACGGGATCCCGATCAAGGTTGTCACACTCAACAACCGGTATATGGGCATGGTGCGTCAGTGGCAGCAGTTTTTCTACGAAGGCCGCTACGCCGAATCGTATATGGAATCACTGCCTGACTTCGTGAAACTGGCCGAGGCTTATGGCCATGTCGGCATGCAAATCGACAAGCCTGAAGACGTTGAAGGTGCCTTGAAGGAGGCCTTTTCGCCGGCGTTGAAAGACCGTCTGGTTTTCATGGATTTCCTGACCGACCAGACCGAAAACGTGTTCCCTATGGTGGAAGGTGGCAAAGGCTTGTCCCAAATGATCCTGGAGGAGCCTTAAGATGCGCCACATTATTTCATTGTTGATGGAAAACGAAGCGGGTGCGCTGTCACGCGTGGCCGGGCTGTTCTCCGCGCGCGGCTACAACATCGAGTCGCTCACCGTTGCGCCGACCGAGGACGCCACCCTGTCGCGCATGACCATCGTGACTATCGGCTCGGAAGAAATCATCGAGCAGATCACCAAGCAGTTAAACAAACTGATTGACGTGATCAAGGTGATGGATCTGACCGAAGGCAGCCACATTGAGCGTGAATTGATGCTGGTTAAGGTCAAGGCAGTGGGTATGGGGCGCGACGAAATGAAGCGCACGTCCGATATTTTCCGTGGCAGCATCATCGACGTCACTGAATCAACCTACACCATCGAATTGACCGGCGCCG
>JAAFGW010000064.1 GCA_010365175.1 Sulfuriferula multivorans
TGAATTTTCTGCAAACCCTGTCAGCGGTGGCGACGGCCACCCGGCCGTATGTCGAAGCCGTCGCCGGCACCCGTGCGGTCATCCTCGACACCCGCAAAACCCTGCCCGGTCTGCGCATCGCCGAAAAATACGCGGTGCGAGTGGGCGGGGGACAGAACCAGCGCGTGGGACTGTACGACGGCATTCTGATCAAAGAAAACCACATAGCAGCCGCAGGCGGAATCACGCCGGTGCTGGACGCGGCGTTCAAGCTGGCTGCCGGCAAGGTGAGTGTGCAGATCGAAGTGGAAACGCTGGAGCAGCTGCGTGAAGCGCTCGCAGCCGGCGCAAAACTGATTCTGCTCGACAACTTCAAACTGGACACGATGCGCGAGGCGGTGACATTGACTAATGGCCGCGCGCAACTGGAAGCCTCCGGCAACATCACCCTGGACACGGTGCGCGCCGTGGCCGAAGCCGGCGTCGACCGCATTTCAATCGGCGGGCTGACCAAGCACATCCGCGCTGTTGATCTGTCGATGCGCACAGATGATTGATGTCGTCCGCGCCCGTTACGACGACCCGACTCATGCCGTGGCGCTGGTTGAGCTGATGGATACCTACGCGCGCGACCCGGCCGGAGGGGGCAAAGCGTTGAGCAGTTTCACCCGAACCAATCTGGTCAGCGCGCTCGCTGCCCGCCCGTTCATTTTCAGCGTGCTGGCATTCGATGACGCCACGCCAGTGGGACTCGTCAACGCGATCGAAGGCTTTTCCAGCTTTTCCTGTCGCCCACTGGTCAACGTGCATGACGTCGTGGTGGCACCCAGCCATCGTGGGCGCGGCATTGCCGCCCGCATGTTTGAACAGGTGGAAGTCCTGGCGCGCGAGCGCGGCGCCTGCAAGCTCACCCTGGAAGTGCTCCAGGGCAACACTTCAGCGCGCAGCGTGTATGAAAGACTGGGATTTACCGACTACCAACTTGACCCCGCCATGGGCCACGCGCAGTTCCTGCACAAATGGCTGGATTGAAACGCAGCGTGTCCGGCTTATGGCTGGTACTGCTGGCGCTGGCGTCTCATCCGCTGTGGGCGGACGTCCCAGCCACCGCTCCGGCCATGTTGCTGGCCGAGGTGTATGAGGCGAATATCGATGTCACCCAATACTGGGTAAGCGAAAAATACGATGGTGTACGTGCGCAGTGGGATGGTCAAACCCTGCGCTTTCGCGGTGGCGGGGTTGTTCCTGCACCCCTCTGGTTCACCCAAAACTTCCCGGCTGTGCCGCTGGATGGTGAGTTGTGGATTGGCCGTATGCAGTTCGATTTGCTGTCGGCCACCGTGCGCCGGATCGAACCGCTGGATAGTGAATGGCGGCAGGTGCGTTACCTGATTTTTGAATTACCCGACGCAGCGGGCGATTTCAGTTCGCGTATTCAGCAGATGCATGCATTAGTCACCCAGGCTGCCGTGCCCTGGCTGCAGCTTGTCGAACAGTCGCGTACGGTCAACCGCGACACCCTGATGCAACACTTAGAGAGGGTCATACGCTCAGAGGGCGAAGGCTTGATGCTGCATCGCGCTGATGCGCCCTATCTCACAGGACGCAGCGACGTGTTACTCAAATTAAAACCTTGGCAGGATGCCGAAGCGGTCGTGGTGGCCTACTCACCCGGCAAGAGAAAATACCGGGGCATGACCGGCGCACTGACGATGGAAATGCCCGACGGAAAACGATTTCAGCTGGGGAGTGGTCTTTCCGACGCACTGCGCCGTCAGCCACCCCCCATAGGCACGCGCATCACTTACCGCTATCAACAGCTGACGAAAAATGGCCTTCCCCGCTTTGCTCGCTATCTGCGCATACGGGAGGATTTCCAAGGGTCAACCCAGCCAGATCAGTGAGGCCATGCGCCCGGTTACCCCCTCACGGCGATAGGAATAGAAGTCCCCGGCTTCATTGTAGGTGCAGCGTCCGCCGCCATAGATAGCCTGCACGCCGGCGTGATTAAGGCGGTTGCGCGCCAGTTGATAAATATCGGCAAGCCATTTTCCCGGTACGCCTGAAGGGTGTGGCACGAAAGCCGCGGCCGCCTCTGGATGCTGCTTGACAAACGCCTGGCGCACGTCATCACCCACTTCGAACGCATCCGGGCCGATGGCGGCGCCCATCCAGGCCAGCACGTCACTTGGTGGTACCTGCATGGCCGCAACCGTGGCTTCCAACACACCTTGGGCCAACCCGCGCCAGCCGGCATGGGCGGCAGCCACAACGCGGCCCGCACGGTCGCAAAACAACACAGGTAAGCAATCGGCAGTAAGCACGGCGCAGATGCACCCCGCCTGGCGGGTAATTGAGGCATCAGCAGTCAACTCGTCCGAGCTGACATCAACCACGGTTGCACCATGAATTTGCTTGAGCCAGGCAGGCTCAGCGGGCAAGTGCACGCGCAGACGAGCACGGTTTTCCGCCACATGGGCCGCATCGTCGCCCACATGATCACCGAGGTTGAAGCTGTCCCAAGGGGGGCAGCTGACTCCGCCCTCGCGCGTCGTCATCAGGCTGAATACCCCTGAGGGGGCCGGCCAGGTTGGCAGCAGCATCGAACTCAAAAATTAAATGTTGTCTTCGCGAAGCACATTGAGAATCCCGGCAAAATCGGCTGGCAAAGGACATTCCCACTGCATGAATTCCTGCGTGAATGGGTGGATCAGGCCCAGCCGTTCGGCGTGCAGCGCCTGACGCGGAAACGGAATCTTGTGATGGCTGCGGCGGCTAGCGCTATATGTGTCTTCGCCAACCAGCGGGTGACCGATATGTTGCATATGCACCCGGATCTGATGCGTGCGGCCGGTTTCCAGCTTGCAGCGCACCAGGGTGACACCAGGGAAACGTTCGACCACCTCGTAATGGGTTATGGCTTCCTTGCCCATGCTGTGCACGGTTCGTTTAACGCGGTTATGGGGATCGCGCGCCAGCGGCGCATTGACGGTTCCGGCTCGATCGATTTCCCCATAAACCAGCGCGAGGTATTCACGTTTGACGGTACGCGCCTGCAACTGCCGCACCAGATCGGTGTGTGCCTGAATCGTTTTGGCAACCACCAAAAGCCCCGATGTATCCTTATCGAGACGGTGCACAATGCCGGCACGCGGCAACTCGGCAACTTGCGGCACCCAATGCAGCAAGGCGTTCAGCATAGTGCCCTGGCGGTTGCCACTGCCAGGATGAACCACCAATCCGACGGGTTTGTTGATCACCATCAGCATCGGGTCTTCAAACACCACTTCCAACGGGATCGCCTCAGGTGCATCGGGGGTCGCGTTGGGATCGGCTTCAATTTCCAGCCGTACATTCTCGCCACCCAGAACTTTCATCTTGGTGTTTGGAAAAACGTCATCTACAGCAATCTTGCGTGCGCGAATCCAGTTCTGGATGCGGTTACGTGAAAATTCGGGCAGCAGCCGAGACAGGGCTTGATCCAGCCGTTGCCCGCCCTCAGCGTCCGGGATCACCAGCTCACGAATGTCAGCGGACGGATTTCCCTTATAATCAGGCGACGAAACTTCGGTATCTTTTTCCATGTTCAAGCTACGTTTATCCAGTTCAAAAACATTCAATCGGGCGTATGGCCTCGTAGGCGGGCTGCTGCTGGCCTCCACACTTGCCCTGAGTGGCTGCGGACTGCTGCCCGAAACCAAAGATGAAACCGCAGGCTGGTCGGCGCAAAAGCTGTACGCCGAGGCCAAGGATAATCTGAACAGCGGCGATTATGTACGCTCAGTCAAATTATTCGAGACACTTGAGTCACGTTATCCGTTCGGTCGCTATGCGCAACAAGCGCAACTGGAAGTAGCCTACGCCTACTATAAGGACAACGAACCCATATCCGCCATTGCTGCGTGTGACCGCTTCATCAAGCTACACCCCAATCACCCTAACGTCGACTACGCGTATTACTTGAAGGGCCTGGCGAACTTCAATGACGATCTTGGCTATCTGGGTAAATTGGTTGAACAGGACCTGAGCGAGCGTGACCCCCGGGCTGCGCGCGACGCGTTTCTGGCTTTCAAGGAAGTGGTCACCCGTTTCCCCAAAGGAAAATATGCCGACGACTCAACCGCTCGCATGAAATATCTGGTTAATGCGCTGGCCAGCAACGAAGTGCATGTTGCCAAGTATTACCTGAAGCGTGAAGCCTATGTGGCCGCCGCCAATCGCGCAAAGGAAGTCCTGACAACCTACCCCGAAGCCCCTGCTCTGGAAGAAGCGCTGGCGATCATGGTGCTGTCTTACGACAAACTGAAGCTCCCCGACTTGCGCGACGATGCACAACGCGTATTGAAACTCAACTTCCCAAATAGCAAATACGCCAAGGGCGTCAGCACTGTAGGCAAGCCCTGGTATCAGTTCTGGTGATTGCGAACCGGGAATAACGCCCGGTTCAAACTGCTTTTAGGGCACCGCTAAAAATCCAGATTTCATCCCAACTGCTGCGTTGCAGGAAAAATTGCTTGCTTACATATCAAACATATGCGGCGCTGCGAAATTTTTCCCGCGCCTTGCATTTGGACGAACTCTGAATTTTTAGAGGTGCCCTTTATTCAACGCAACCACTGCGATCAAATCGCCTCTTCGCCCGATTCGCCGGTGCGGATCCGCACCACCTGTTCTATCGCGCTGACAAAAATCTTGCCGTCGCCGATCTTGCCAGTGCGCGCAGCCGTGATGATGGTTTCCATTGCGCGGTCCAGCAGGCCATCGGCCACCACCACTTCCAGCTTCACCTTGGGCAGAAAATCCACCACATACTCTGCGCCGCGATAGAGCTCGGTGTGGCCTTTCTGCCGACCAAACCCCTTGACCTCAGTCACGGTCAGGCCAGTCACGCCAATTTCCGATAGCGCTTCTCGCACTTCGTCGAGTTTGAACGGCTTGATAATGGCTTCTATTTTTTTCACGACAAGTCTCCTTCAGGTCGGTACTTCGAGGTAATGGGGTAGCGGCGATCTTTGCCGAAATTGCGCGGTGTAATTCGCGGGCCGGGCGGGGCCTGACGCCGCTTGTATTCAGCCAGATCCACCATGCGGATCACTTTGCGCACGATAGCAGCATCGTAGCCCAGTGCGGCAATGTCGCGCACCGATAGATCACGTTCAACGTAAGCTGCAAGAATCGCATCAAGCATGTCGTACGGCGGCAGACTGTCCTGATCGGTCTGGTCGGGTCGCAGCTCTGCCGAAGGTGGACGATCGATTATTCGTTGTGGAATGACTTGCGACAGACTGTTGCGGTAATTCGACAGCCGGTACACCAGGGTTTTGGGCACATCCTTCAACACAGCAAAACCCCCCGCCATATCGCCGTACAGCGTGGCGTAGCCGGTCGCCATCTCGCTTTTGTTGCCGGTGGTCAAGACCAGCGAACCGAATTTGTTCGACAACGCCATCAGCAAGGTGCCGCGTGTGCGGGCTTGAAGATTTTCCTCGGTGGTGTCGGCCTTGA
This sequence comes from Sulfuriferula multivorans, assembly GCA_010365175.1. Taxonomy (GTDB): domain Bacteria; phylum Pseudomonadota; class Gammaproteobacteria; order Burkholderiales; family Thiobacillaceae; genus Thiobacillus. The sequence goes on from JAAFGW010000064.1 coordinate 5,485, forward strand.
GGCCCACAAATTCGTCCGCCAGTTGCGACACGAACGCATCGAATATGGGTTTGATCGCGATTTCGGAATAGCGCACGCCGAGCCGCTGCACCATGTCGCGCGAATCCTCAACGCTGATGGAAGCGGTGTACTCCGACGGCATCATCACCGCATGCACTTTGTCTGCACCCAGCGCATCGGCAGCTATTGCCATCGTCAGTGCCGAGTCTATCCCGCCCGACAACCCCAGGTGCACCCCTTTAAACCCATTCTTGCCGACGTAATCGCGCACGGCCATCACCAGGGCGTCATACACAGCGGCTTCTTCAGCGGGCAATGCGTGTAGTGGCCCGCTGCAGGTATCGCCGTCCAATTCCAGATAAAACAGGCCCTCTTGCCAAGCCGGACACTGCACCACGATCTCACCGTCGGGGTTCATGACAAACGAAGCGCCATCGAACACCAATTCATCCTGTCCGCCGACCATATTGGCATACACAATAGGCAGCTCTGCCTCGATGATCCGCGCCCGCGCAACGTTCGCTCGGGCTCGCTCCTTGTTCAAGTGAAACGGAGAAGCATTGGGTACCAGCAGCCAGTCGGCGCCAGCTTCCTTTGCACGTTTGGCCGGACCCGGTTCCCAAATGTCACCGCAGATCACCAGACCGAAATTCCGCCCGCAGCAGGTAAACACGCAGGGTAAGTCTCCGCTGTTGAACACGCGGCGCTCATCGAATACGGAATGATTAGGCAGATGATGTTTGCGATACACCGCCTCAACCCGGCCACCGCGAATCAGCGCGGCCGAATTGAACAACGCGTCGCCGCTGCGTTCGGGGTAGCCCACAATCAAGGCGAGTTCGGGCGGCGCCTCGATCGCCAGTTGGTGCAACGCCGCTTCGCACGCCGCGGTAAAGTCACGCCGCAACACCAGATCTTCTGCTGGATACCCGCACATAGACATCTCGGGTGTGAGCAGTAAATCAGCATCCGCACGGTCTGCTTCGCGTGCCGCCGCAAGCAGGCTGGCAGCATTGCCGGCGATGTCACCTACGACAAGATTCAGTTGCGCTATGCCCAGTTTCATGCGCTGAACTTTACCGTGCGCCCAATGCAGCCTGGACCGCTTCGCCAAGTCCGGCGGGGCTATGCGCAATGACGACACCCGCCGCTTCCAGTGCACGAATCTTGGCATCGGCCGTTCCTGCGCCACCGGCAATAATGGCGCCCGCATGGCCCATGCGTTTGCCCTTGGGCGCGGTCCGCCCGGCGATATAGGCCGCTACCGGCTTTTTCATGTCCGAGCGAATGTACTCGGCCGCCTCTTCCTCACGGTTGCCGCCAATTTCTCCGACCAGAATCACGGCTTCAGTCTGTGGGTCGGCCTCGAACATCCGCAGGCAGTCGATGAAATCCAGCCCTTTGATTGGGTCACCGCCGATGCCGACACAGGTTGATTGCCCCAACCCAAGGAGCGTGGTCTGGTGCACCGCTTCATAGGTCAGCGTACCGGAGCGCGAGACGATGCCAATCTTGCCTTGTTGATGAATGACGCCGGGCATGATGCCGATCTTGCATTCGCCCGAGGTGATGATGCCGGGGCAGTTGGGGCCGATCAGTTTTGCGCCGTTGGCACGCAGCGCGGCTTTCACATTGAGCGCAGCTTTAACGTTAAGCATATCCAGTACCGGAATGCCTTCTGTAATACAGACAATGACTTCAATGCCGGCATCCGCAGCTTCCAGGATCGAATCGGCTGCGAACGCTGCCGGCACATAAATCATCGTGGCCTGCGCACCGGTCTGCCGAACTGCGTCACGCACGGTGTTGAATACCGGCAAACCCAGATGCGTTTGCCCGCCTTTTCCCGGTGTCACGCCGCCGACCATGCGTGTGCCATAGGCAATCGCCTGTTCGGAATGAAACGTGCCCTGTTTGCCGGTGAAGCCCTGGCAAATCACTTGAGTGTTCTTGTTCACGAGGATGCTCATTGCGCTTTCTCCACGGCAAGCCTGGCTGCTTGAGTCAGGGTCGCTGCAGCGAGAATAGCCAAACCCGATTCTGCCAGCAGTGCTCTGCCCTGTATGGCATTGGTGCCTTCCAGTCGCACGATTACTGGCACCTTCACGCCCACTTCTTTCACCGCCTGAACGATGCCTTCGGCAATCACGTCGCAGCGCACAATACCGCCAAAGATGTTGATCAACACCGCGCGCACGTTAGGGTCGAGCAAGATGATCTTGAAGCCTTGCGCCACGGTTTCCGGGGTGGCGTTACCGCCGACGTCAAGGAAGTTGGCCGGCGTGCCCCCCTCCAGTTGAATCAGGTCCATCGTCGCCATCGCGAGCCCTGCGCCGTTGACCATGCAGCCAATGTTGCCGGTCAGGGCTACGTAATTAACGTTGGCCGCATTGGCCGCGGCTTCCTTGGCGTCGATCTGGCTATCGTCGCGCAGTTCGGCCAGTGCGCGGCGGCGATACAGCGCGTTGTCTTCCACGCTCATCTTGCAGTCGAGCGGCAGCACGCGGTTGTCGGTGGTTACGATTAACGGATTGATTTCGAGCAGACTCAAATCGTTGGCGATGAACACGCGATACAAAGCAGGCAGCAGACGACAAAAATCCTTGTAGGCCTCGCCCGTCAATTCCAGCGCAAATGCCAGCGCGCGGCACTGGAAATCCTGCACCCCCAACAGCGGGTCGCAGATTTCAGTCAGCACTTTTTCTGGCGTGGCGTGGGCGACTTCCTCGATATCCATTCCACCGGCAGCAGAAGCCACAATGGCGACGCGCTCGGTTTCGCGGTCCACCAGCAGAGACAGATACAACTCACGCGCAATCGGCAGCGTTTCTTCCACCAGCACCTGATTCACCGGTTGGCCATCGGGTGCGTTCTGGTTCGTCACCAGTGATGTGCCGAACAGCTTGGTCGCCATCGCGCGCACCTCATCGAGGCTTTTGACCACCTTGACGCCACCCACCTTGCCGCGCCCGCCCGCGTGAATCTGCGCCTTCACCACCCAAGCCTCGCCGCCCAGTTCGGTGGCGGCGGCCACGGCCGCCTCCGCGCTCGACGCAACGATGCCGCGCGGCGTGGTAATGTTGCCCGCTCGCAATAGTTGTTTGGCCTGATACTCGTGCAGGTTCATGATTGATGGACGCTAACCAAAACGCGCATTTTGAAGCAAAGCCCGCCGATGCGGAAGCCACAAGCACCGTCATTCGCGTGATTCAGCGCATGGCCGACCTCGATCCGGCAGCCTGGGATGCATTGGCCGGTGACTCGCCCTTTGTGCAGCATGCCTTTTTGCACGCGCTGGAAACCACTGGCTGCGTCGGCCCCGACATCGGCTGGGAGCCGGTGCACCTGGCGCTTTTCAGAAATGGCCAGCTCGATGCCGCCATGCCGCTCTACGTCAAACACCATTCCTGGGGCGAGTTCGTGTTCGACTGGGCCTGGGCCGATGCCTACCGCCGCCATGGCCTCAACTATTACCCCAAGCTGGTCTGCTGCGTGCCCTTCTCGCCCGTGCCCGGCCCGCGCCTGCTGGCGAAGAATGACGACGACCGCGCCACGCTGATCCAGGCCGCGCTCAAGCTCACGCAGGATCTGGGGTTTTCATCCTTCCACATCCTGTTCCCCACCGAGCCGGACCATGCCGCGCTCCAGGCAACGAAACTCATGCATCGCAGCGCCTTCCAGTTCCACTGGCAGAACGCGGGTTACACCGATTTCGAAGACTTTCTCGCGGCGATGAAGCACGACAAACGCAAAAAAATCCATCAGGAGCGAAAGAAGCTCAACAAACTAGGCGTCACCTTCCGCTGGGTGGAAGGCCGCGACAGCACCGATGAAGACTGGGATCATTTCATGCGCTGCTACGCCGACACCTACGCCCGCCACCGCAGCGACCCCCACCTCAACCGCGCCTTTTTCGCCGACATGCGCGCCAACCTGCCGGACAATCTGGTGCTCATCATCGCCGACCGCAACGGCATGCCCATCGCCTGCTCGTTCTGCATCAAAGACAGCCAGCGGCTCTATGGCCGCCACTGGGGCACGCTGGAATATGTGCCCGGCCTGCATTTTGAAACCTGCTACCAGCAAGGCATCGAATACGCGATCGCGCATGGCCTACAAGTATTCGAAGGCGGCGCGCAGGGCGAACACAAACTCGCGCGCGGCCTGGTTCCCACCGCCACGCATTCATGGCACTGGCTGGAAAATGAAGAGTTTCGGGATGCGGTTGATCGATTTCTTGAAAGAGAGACCGATGCGATCGGGCATTACATTGACGAGATGGATACGCCGTTTCGACGCGAGCCAACTGGATCAATCGAACCAGCTGCTTAAGCGGTCAGGCCAAAGAGCAAACAGAACATCCGGAAGTCAGTTTGTGATGCAGCGATCACTCTGGCAGCCCTATCAAAATGTGCAGTGTTGAATTCTGAGTACAACGGCAGCAATCAACTCTTTGCGTCCGTTCAATTTGACAGCACCAAGGACCGGATATCGGTGCGGATTCAACCGATGCGGCCTCACGATTGTATACGCACGATTGATTTTAGTTATGTCTGCGTACCCCGAACTTGGCTAAATTTGGTTTTGGGGAACATGAACGTCAGAGCTGTCTTCTGTGGACAGTCCCGCGTTCATGTTGTCATCGGAACCAGATGCGGAATACTTAGATCAGCATGCCCTCTCGCTCGATGAAAGTGATGATGTCTGCAAGACCTTGCCCGATCTTTAGATTCGAGAAGACGAACGGCCGCTCACCGCGCATCCGCTTCGTATCACGCTCCATTACCTCCAGCGAGGCCCCAACCATGGGTGCAAGGTCAATCTTGTTGATGACCAGCAAATCGGATTTGGTGATGCCGGGCCCTCCTTTTCGGGGAATCTTCTCGCCGGCAGCGACGTCGATGACGTAGATCGTGAGGTCAGACAACTCAGGGCTGAAGGTGGCGGCGAGGTTGTCGCCACCACTTTCGATGAAGATCACGTCGAGAGCGCTGAAGCGTTTGTTGAGGCGGTCGACTGCTTCCAGATTGATGCTGGCATCCTCACGGATGGCGGTGTGGGGGCAGCCGCCGGTTTCAACGCCGATGATGCGCTCTGGGGCGAGCGCCTCGTTGCTCACCAAGAATTGCGCGTCCTCTTCCGTGTAGATGTCGTTGGTAACGACGGCGATGTTGTAGCGCTCGCGCAGGGCCTTGCACAGGGCCAGGGTGAGCGCGGTCTTGCCGGAGCCGACGGGGCCGCCGATGCCGACGCGAAGGGGCTGGTTGCGATGGGTCATGATCTGAACAATCTCGAGTATTGGGTTTCGTGGCGACTGCAGGCGATGGCAAAGGCCGGCAGGTAATTGTGAGTAGCATCGATCGGACTGACTGCGGCTTCGTCCGCTAGCGCCGGGATGCGTTGCCCCAGTGCCAGCAGCATGCGCTGGCCGGCGGTTTGCCCGAGCGGGACAGCCTTCACCGTAGCCAAGACCTGATTCTCCGCCCAGGCCCAAAGATAGCCGCCAACAGCATCCGGGCTGGAAATATCCCAGGCCGCTGCTGCGCAACTCCAGGCCAAAGGAAAGCTCGGCCGGCTAAAGTCCGTGAGTGCGGCTGCAGGGAAATCCGCCAAGTCCGACAACAAACGAGTGAGCGAATAGCCCATCTGCAGGGTTTCGGCGCGGAGTTCGCTGGTCTCGCGACTGGCGATAAATTCGGCATCCAGTTCCACGAGCCGGCCCATATCACCTTGTTTCCAGGCGGCCAGCATGTGTGCCAGATACACCGCCTCGAAACGCGCGATGCCGAACGCCAAACAATCTCCAATCCATGACAGCGCCGTGGGCTCATCCTTCACAGCGCCGGTTTCCACCACCCACTCCAGACCTTGGGAATAGGTGTAGGCGCCAACCGGCAAAGTTGGACTGGCCAGATGTAGCAGCCGAATCAGAGCGATGTTCATCGGCTGCCGCGCAGCATCATGTCGTGGATGCGGGGGCCACGCCCTTCGCTGTCGGCACTATGATGTGGATGGGCATGACCACCGTGACCGCCATAAGCACCGCTCTCGGGAGCGAAGGGTGCCTTGCTTTCGGTGACCTCCAGCCCCAATCCGCGCACCATCTCGCCCAGCACGTGATCGTGGGCAAAGCGCACCAGGCCGAGCTGCAATTCCACCGCTACGTGTCGGTTGCCCAGATGATAGGCGGCGCGGGCCAGCAACAGGGCGTCGCCGCTACGCACTTCCATCACAGCTTCGAAAGCGGCGATCACTTCGATAACTCGGCCATCGTTGGCAAGCAGGCGGTCGCCCGCGCGTAACACCGTGCTGCGTTCCAGAAACAGGCCAGCTTCTTCGCCGCTTTCCAGCCGAGTGCGCA
>JAAFGW010000065.1 GCA_010365175.1 Sulfuriferula multivorans
TGGAAGCACGCTTCGTGTGGGGTGCTGTCCATTTGTTTGACAAATTCAAGACGCGCTTTCAGGCGCGTTTCGACGCCCAGCACTTCTTTGACGGCAAATGGGCCGAGCAACTGGCACGCCACGCGCGTTTCGATGACAGCGCCTACAAACTCGAACCCAACCTGAAAGACAGTCCGGGAGGCCTGCGCGACCTGCATACGATTCATTGGATAGCGCAGGCCTGCGGCATTACTGGCGGCTGGAACGGGCTGGCGCAAGCCAACCTGCTTACCCGGCTCGAAGCGAGACGAATTACACACGTAGAGACCGGCCTGTCGGGGTTGCGAATACACCTGCATCTGCTGGCCAAGCGGCGCGAGGACCGGTTGGCTTTTGATTACCAAACCGAACTGGCTGCACAACTCGGGCTGACCGCCACCGCGCACAAGCGAGCCGGCGAACACCTGATGCAGGGGTATTACCGTGCCGCCAAGCTGATTCAACGCGCCAATGACATTCTGCTGCAGTCGCTTCGGGTACGCCTGTTTCCGGTGACGGCCCCACCCGAGCCGATTGATGAGGATTTCCAGGTACGCGCCAACTTGCTTGAAGCCCGGACCGCTGACTTGTTCAAGCGCAAACCCGACGCACTGCTGCGTGCCTTCATCCTGTACGCCCAGCGCCCCACGTTAGCGGGCTTCGAGCCGACAACACTCCGTGCGTTGTGGCGTGGTCGCACGCGCATCAATGCTGCCTTCCGCGCCAATCCCGCGCACCGCGCCCTGTTCATGTCGCTGCTGCGGCAACCCCGCGGCGTAACCCGGGCGCTGCGTGCCATGCACCGCTATGGCCTGCTAGGGTGCTATATCCCGGCGTTTGGCCGGATTGTCGGGCAAATGCAGCACGACCTATTCCACGTGTATACCGTGGACGAACACATCCTGACCGTGTTGCGTAACGTGCGGCGCCTGACTGTGCCCGAACATGTGCACGAATTACCGCTTGCCAGCAAGTTGATTACCGCGTTCGAAAAACCCGAGTTGTTGTACCTGGCCGCGCTGTTCCATGACATTGCCAAAGGCCGCGGCGGGGACCATTCCGAACTGGGCATGGCCGACGCCAAGCGTTTTTGCACTCAACATGGACTCGACAAGACCGACAGCGAACTGGTCGCCTGGTTGGTCGGCATGCATCTGGTCATGTCGCGCACCTCGCAGAAAGAGGACATCAGCGACCCCGAAGTCATCGCCGCATTTGCCGCCAAGGTCGGCAGCCTGCGTCGCCTGACTGCCTTGTATTTGCTCACCGTTGCCGACATCCGGGGCACCAGTCCGCATGTCTGGAATGCCTGGAAAGGCAAGTTGCTGGAAGACCTGTACAAAACGACACGGATGCATCTGACGAGTGGCGAAGTCGCCGTGCCCGACACGTCCACCCGTCAAGCGGAGGCCCGCGTCAATCTCGCCCTTTACGGCCTGCCCAATACGGCGGCCGATGCGTTATGGCAACACCTCGACCCCCGTTACTTCGCCCGCTTCGATGCACTGGACATGGCCTGGCAGGCACGGATGCTATGGCAACGCACCGACAGCCCGGATGCTGTCGTACGCGCGCGCCTGTCCCATGCGGGAGAAGGTATCCAGGTGCTGGTGTACACCCCCAGCCACCCCGACCTGTTTGCTCGCATCTGTGGGTTCTTCGCACGGATTCAGTACACCATTCTTGAAGCCAAGATTCATACCACCCAGCATGGTTACGCACTGGACAGTTTCCAGGTCATGGATCTGGTTAATCGCGGAATTCACTATCGCGACTTTCTGAGTTTCGTGGAACACGAACTGTCACGCGACCTTGATCCAGCACGCCCGATACAAGCGGTGCCACGTGGACGATTGTCTCGCCACCAACGCCATCACCCCTACTCCACGACGGTGCGGGTTGAGACTGATGGCCCCGGCCATGGCCATATGCTGTCGATCACCTGCGCGGATCGCGGTGGATTGTTATTTGAAATAGCTGAAGTGCTGATGCGACATAACATCACTGTCTATGCGGCCAAAATCGACACGCTGGGTGAGCGCGCCGAGGACACCTTCCAGATTTTGGGTGAGGCGTTAAATACGCCTGCCGGGGTTGAAGCGCTGGTCGCCGAAATACGTAAAGCGTTAAAGCAATAAGGTAAAGGGTGCCTCTAAAGCAAATCAGCGCGCGGGGCGCGCGTATTCGTCTACATAGCGCCCGCGTGCCGGTGCCTTGCGTGACGGCGGTGATTTCTTGCCGGATTCGCTGGCGGGCTGTTTAGCTTTCTCATTTGACTCGGTTTTCGTGCGATTACGAACACGACCGGGGCGTACTGACGTACCTGCCCCCACGCCACCGGCCAGACTCAGGCCCGAACCCGTGTTCACCCGAGCCTCAACACTCACACGCCGCACGCCTGTCAGTTGGCTCATGCAGCCACCTGCCATTCCTTGAGGCTGCCCGCCAGCGTATGCGTCAGTGCGATGAGGCTGCTCAGCATTTCAGCACTCGGGTTTATCTCGCACGCACTGATCTTGCTATCCGCGTAAACCGAAAGAATCAGCAGGTTGTGCTGCACTTCCGACGGCAATGCCAGCGTGCTAGCTGCAAGAGCAGCCTGAATGCCATGCCAAACAACACGGCTTTCTGCAAGGGCTTCGGCCAGATAGATTTCACGGCTGGGGGCATTCCAATACCGCTGCACGGTCATCAACTGCGCAGCAAGATCCTCGAGTTGAATCGCTTCATCCATCATCATGCTGGATGGACGAATGCGGCGTTGGGCCTGCTGGATTTGTTGTTCTGAATTCATCGTTATCCTTGCTGCCTGTGCCGGGGCACCTCGCCCACGACTACGTAGCAAGTTAGCGGCACAGGCCCGAACAACTTTAGGCATGCTAAATGCGTGCCAGAAATCAGGATTGAGGGCGCCTCTAAAAATTCAGAGTTCGCCCAAACGCAAGGCGCGGGAAAAATTTCGCAGCGCCGCATATGTTTGATATGTAAGCAAGGAATTTTTCCCGCAACGCCGCAGTTGGGATTTATGCCCTTTTCGGGTATGAAATCTGGATTTATAGAGGTGCCCTGCTAATCGTCCTGCAGGTGTTGTCCTGGGAACAAGGTTTCGGTGTAACCAAAATCACGCAGGTTTCGAATCCGCATGGGATAAAGCACTCCGTTCAAGTGATCGACTTCGTGCTGTACCACGCGCGCATGAAAACCGCTGACGCTACGGTCGATCGGCCCGCCTGTCGCATCAAAGCCTTGATAGCGCAGCTCAGCGTGGCGTGGCACCAGTCCGCGCAACCCTGGAACGGACAGGCATCCCTCCCAGCCGTCCTCCATCACGTCGGACAAGGGTGTAAGCAGCGGATTGATCAGAACGGTAAAAGGTACGGCCTCAACATTGGGATAACGCGGATTGGGCAACAGTGGATTCACGTTGATCTCGAAGATCACCACCTGTAAGCCCACGCCAATTTGCGGTGCTGCCAGGCCCGCGCCATCGAGCGAGCGCATGGTGACGTGCATATCGACAATCAGCTGGGCCAACTCCGGCGAAGCAAAATCCTCCACCGGACGCGCAGGCGCCAGCAACCGAGGATCACCCATTTTCAGGACATCGTGGATTGCCATGACTGTTCCAGCCTTATTAAATCGTCACCATCCAGCCAGCGCCACTCACCTGGCGCCAGATTGGCGGGCAAATCGAAGTGGCCAATGGCCTCGCGATGCAGATTAACCACCCGGTTCCCGGTGGCCGCAATCATGCGCTTGACCTGGTGATACTTGCCCTCGGCGAGGGATAATTTCAATGTATGGGTATCAATCGCCTCACACGCCAGCGCAGCAATCGGCGCCGGTTCATCGTTGAGTAACACTCCGCTACGCAAGGCCTCCAGCATGGCATCGGAAAGTGGATCGGCACAGGTGGCGCGGTACACCTTGGCCACCCCTTTTTTAGGTGAAATCATGCGATGGATGAACTGACCATCATCAGAAAACAGTAACAAGCCAGTGGTGTCCTGGTCGAGTCGGCCGATGCATTGCACACCCCGTTGTAACAATGGAGCGGGCAGCAGGGAAAACACACTGCGGTGATGGCTGGGATGGTGCGAACACTCGTATCCAACCGGTTTGTTCACCAGCACATAAGCCTTCTCACGGTAGGCCCAGGTGACACCATCGACCGTGAGTTCGAGCCCGGCCTGATCCACTTCGACCTCAGGATCGTCACACACCACACCGTTGACCTCGACCTCGCCTGCCAGCACACGCGCCTCGCACACCTTGCGTGAGCCAAATCCTTGCGACCGCAATACCCGACTGAGCTTCATGGAAACAGATTTCACCATACGCTTAAAACGTGCACAGTCCGGCTGAGTCATTGGTCACCAGCTGTTCGAGCAGGTGCCGCACCTGCGACATCACTTCGCCCAGCAAGGGCTGGATTTCTTCCATCTGAATGCCGTTCGCCGATGAACCCCGCCCGGCGGCGTAGTTCACCACCGCGCCCACGGTTGCATAGCAAAGCTCGAGCTCGCGGGCCAGATAAGCCTCCGGCATGCCGGTCATGCCCACCATATCTGCGCCATCGCGCTCCATGCGATTGATCTCTGCAGCCGTCTCCAGTCGCGGCCCCTGCACCGCGCCATACACGCCACCATTACGCAAGCTGATGCCTGCGCTGGTTGCAGCCTGCAGCAGAGCATCGCGCATGGCATCGCAATAGGGAAAGGTGAAATCAAGATGGGTCACGGGTTTGTCGCTTGTGACAAAAAACGAGGTGGCCCGGCCATAGGTGTAGTCGATGATCTGATCGGGGATGACCAGCGAGCCGGGAATCAGCTCGGGATGGATGCCGCCAAGGGTGGCCACCGACACCACGCGGTCGACGCCATGGTCCTTGAGCGCCCACAGGTTGGCACGATAGTTCACTTCGTGCGGCGGGATCGTGTGGCCGTAGCCATGGCGTGCCAGAAAGATCACTTCCTGGTCGCAGATATGACCGAAGGTCAGCGCGCCGGATGCTTCTCCGTAAGGCGTGCGTGCCACTTTGCGATGGGTGATTTCCAGATTGGTGAGCTGGGTCAGCCCGGTGCCGCCGATGATACCTAGCATGTTATTGGTCCTTTAAAGCGTAAATGGCCGGCAGATTACGCCACAGCCCATAGGCGTCCATACCGCAGCCGAACACATATCGATTGGGCACGCTCAGCCCCACAAAATCAGCCTGGATTGGTTTATTCAGCCCATTATCCTTGTCCGTCAGCACGGCCGACCACACTCGCGCCGCCCCCATGCTCAGGAGCTTGTCGCGAATTGCAGCCAGGGTTTCCCCCTCGTCCAGAATGTCATCCAGCACCAGCACAGCGCGGCCCACCACGTTTTGCCCAGGCAGCACGCGCCATTCCACCTCGGCGCCAGTTGTGTTGCCGCGATAACGGGTGACGTGCAAATAATCAAACTCCAGTGGAAAGCGTAACTTCGGCAACAGTTGGCCGGCGAATACCACCGCACCGCCCATGACTGGGAGCACGAGCGGAAACGCCTCAGCAAGGACATGGGTAATTTCATCTGCAAGACGATCAAGCACCGCCTGCACCTCGTCCGCTGACGCAATGAGCTCGGCGTGGTCCAGCAGTTGTTGTGCTTCAAGCCGGGTCATGGCCAACCTGTGGATCGTGGAAAGCCCGCATTTTACCCGCAAGGGGCAGGCCGTGGCTGTAAGGCAGCGAAGCGGCGACATCGCATCCGCTGCCTGCAAGCGCCCCACGGGCAAAAATAGTCGATCGTAACGACAAGGACACTTTCCAGACCAGCGCCGGCTCGAGTAAGCTTGTGCCATGTCGCATCCCGCTCCACCCTCGCTCGATTTGGCTGGCTGGCTGTCTACCGCTCGCCAACTGCCCTCGCCTAATTGCGACACGCGACCTGATGGCCATGTCATCGAACTGATCGTTATTCACAATATCTCGCTGCCGCCAGGCGTGTTCGACGGCAATGCTGTGATCGACCTCTTCACCAACCGGCTCGACTGGGATGCGCACCCGTATTATCAAGATATCCGTGACATCAAGGTATCGGCGCATTTTTTCATCCGCCGTGATGGCACGCTGATCCAGTTCGTGCCGTGTGGCCTGCGCGCCTGGCACGCCGGGGTGTCGAGCTGGTGCGAGCGCGAGCGCTGCAATGATTTTTCCATCGGCATCGAACTCGAAGGCACGGATGATCTGCCGTTTACTGAAGCCCAGTACGCCAGCCTGATTCCGCTGCTGCAAGCGCTGAAGCAGGCGTATCCGATTCGGGCGGTGGTGGGGCACAGCGAGATTGCGCCGGGGCGCAAGACGGATCCGGGTGTCTGTTTTGAATGGGAGCGGGTGCGGGGGGTGGAGACTTGAAGCGTTTGGACTGATTGTGGGTTTGCCGGAAGGTTTTTACCTGACTACTGTCCGTTGGCCGGGGGTAGCCCGGCGGCTAGTCACTTTTCTTGTCTCGCCAAGAAAAGTAACCAAAAGAAGGCGACCCCGACATCCCCGAAACCCCGGAAATTGAGCCTGCCAGGTGGGCGGCAAAGAACTCGCCCCGCTTTTGTAATGCTGATTAATTTTTGTGAGCGGGGCTCAGACACCTTTGCCGCTGATCCACCCGACAGACTCAATTTCCGGCGGGACTGAGAGGGGGAAAGTCAAAACCAGTGCGGTGGTGACGGGACGGTAGGCGCGCTTGTGTGATCCATCCGGCGCAATAACGATTGCGCCCTACGCGAGCTGATAGGGGGAGAAAGTCAAAACCAGAGGGTGGGCAGGTTTTATCTGCTCACTGTTTCCGCCATCCGCCGCGCGGGCACAAGAACGTGCCCACCAGGCTGAAGGGCACGAGTCCGAATCACCCACGCCGCCGCGCGCGCCACCCGATCAGCCCCAACCCGGCCAGCATCAGCGCATAGGTCTGCGCCTCGGAGACGGCGGCAACATCGCCAGGACTCACAGCTAACGCGTAGAGACCATTGCCCGTGACGCTCGCGCGCTGGCCGCCGTTGAGCATACTGAAGCGCCACGCGCTGGTGGAACCGGGCGCGTACTCAGTGGCAGACCAGTAGCTGTCGGCCTGAAGATTGGTGAAGGGGCCGACGTTGTCGAGGCAGGTGTTGGCGCTGCTGCCACAGCCGCTGACCGCGCCATCCGGGGTGACATAACCGGGATTGCCGAGGGTGACGTAGAACAGGTGCGCCATCTCGTTCTGCGGGCTGGTGATGTTGTAGCCAACATCGGTGCTGCCGTTGGTGCTGTAGCTGTAATTGAAAGTGCTGCCATTGACGGGTTCGACAGTAGGCAGACGCCAGTTGTCGTAGCCATTGATGTTCAACTGGGCTGCCCAGGTGTTGGCCGCCGCCCAGTCCATGCCGCCATTCATGTTGGCGTTGGCCAGCCAGGTGATGTCGAGAACGGTGTCGTAATACGCTTCGAAGCTGCCGGCGCTGCCGTTGAGGTCACGGCCTTGCAGAACTGCGTGGGCTGCGCCTGAAACAAGGCTGGCAGCAATAAGGCTGGACGCGATAAGCGTGGTGCGGATGTTCATGGTGCTCCCTTCGGTTTTTGTAATGGTTGTGTCGCCTGCGGATGAACATTCACCCATGACCGCCAAAGAAGAATTTCCCTTCGGACTGGCTGTCCGGGCGTATTAAGCAGGATTCAGGCCGCCGCCGCACACCATCAGGCAAGCCGATGATTCAATGAAGAATTCAATAGTCGAGAGAGCAAGCAAGCAAAGGTGTAAAGTTTTCCGACAGAAACTGCGTTTCACAAAGTCTTGCTTTACATTTTTAGTCGGTGTAAAAACACATAAACACCCAAACAGGAGTGCAGCATGGAAACCACGCGCTGGAACGTCGCCGTTTCAACCAGCACCGATCGGTCGCTCAGAATGTTTCTCGCCAGCCAGGGTGGCGGTCGCAAGGGCGACTTGTCGCGCTTTATTGAGGAAGCCGTGCGGGCGCACATTCTCGAACTGACGGTGGAACAGGCCAAGGCTGCCAACGCCGACGCCAATGAACCCGACTTGACCGCGATGGTCGATGAAGCCATCCAGTGGGCGCGTAAAAGCTGATGCGGGTGGTGCTGGACAGCAATGTCCTGTTCAGCGCGCTGATCTCGCCGCATGGTGCGCCCGATGCGATTTACCGCGCCTGGCGTGCAGCACGCTTCGAGGTAATCACTTCGCGGGCGCAGCTCGACGAAATCCGCCGAGCCAGCCGTTATCCCAAACTTCAGGCCGTTTTACAGCCCGCCCGCGTGGGCGTGATGATCAACAATCTGCAACGTACGGTGATTCTGGATCATCTGACGATCACACTTGAAACCGATGACCCTGACGATGCTTTTTTACTCGCCATGGCCACGACAGGCGAGGCGGATTATCTGGTGACGGGTGATCGCCGCGCGGGCTTGCTGCAACGCGGACACGTCGGGCGCACCCGGATTGTGACGCCTGCGGTTTTTTGTGCCGAGGTGTTGTGATTGGCGTTCGATCCATCCCAATCTACAGCAGCCGACTCAAAGTAAAATCCAGCGTTTTCAATTCAGGACACCCCCATGCGTCTCGGCACCCCGCTCTCGCCCTCCGCCACCCGCGTCATGCTGCTGGGCGCAGGCGAACTCGGCAAGGAAGTCATCATCGCCCTGCAGCGCCTGGGCGTCGAAGTCATCGCAGTGGACCGCTACCCCAACGCCCCCGGCCATCAGGTCGCGCACCGCGCGCATGTGATCGACATGAGCAACGGCAAAGCCCTGCGCGCACTAATTGAAGCAGAAAAACCGCATCTGGTAGTCCCGGAAATCGAGGCCATCGCCACCGAAACCCTGCTGGAAATCGAAGCCGCCGGGTTGAGCGAAGTCATCCCGACCGCGCGCGCCGCCAACCTGACGATGAACCGCGAAGGCATCCGCCGGCTGGCTGCCGAAGCGCTGAAGCTGCCGACTTCACCCTATGTATTTGCCGACAGCCTGGCCGAGATGAGCGCGGCTGCCGAGAAGCTGGGCTATCCGGTGATCGTCAAGCCGGTGATGTCTTCGTCCGGCAAGGGGCAATCGCGCGTGGATGACGCCAGCCAACTGGGCGCCGCCTGGGATTACGCCTCCGCGGGCGGACGGGTCAACAAGGGGCGCGCCATCATCGAGGGGGTGATCGACTTCGATTACGAAATCACGCTGCTGACGGTGCGTGCGCTGGGCACATCGGGCCAGATCGAAACGCATTTCTGCGCGCCGATCGGCCACGTGCAGGTGAAGGGCGATTACGTCGAATCGTGGCAGCCGCAACCGATGTCAGCAGCCGCGCTGGAACGGGCGCAGGAGATCGCTGCCGCCGTCACCGGCAACCTCGGCGGGCGCGGCCTGTTCGGCGTGGAACTGTTCGTCAAGGGCGACACCGTGTGGTTTTCCGAAGTCAGCCCACGACCGCATGACACCGGCATGGTCACCATGGCAACGCAGCGGCAGAACGAATTCGAACTGCACGCACGTGCAATTCTCGGCTTGCCGGTTGACGTGTCGCTGCGCGAACCCGGCGCATCGGCGGTGATTTACGGTGGCATGGACGCCGCCGGCATTGCTTATGAAGGGGTCGATGAAGCGATGCGCATGCCAGGTATCGATCTACGGTTATTCGGCAAGCCGGAAGCTTTTGTTCGGCGGCGCATGGGCGTGGCACTTGCCACCGCTGATACCATAGCCGAAGCACGCATGCGAGCCAAAGCCGCGGCAGCAACCGTCAAACCCGTGAAAATCTAAGTATTTCAAATTCAAATATTTCAAATTCTAATCATGCAAACCCATTATGAACGCCTGGGTGGTGGTGGTGTCCTCCGCAAAATAGTCGACCGCTTCTATGACCTGATGGACGAAGACCCTGACTACTACGGCATCCGCAAACTGCATCCGGAAGACCTGACCGAGTCACGTAACAAGCTCGCCTGGTTTCTAAGCGGCTGGACCGGCGGTCCGCCTGAATATACCGACCGTTTCGGCCACCCCTTCCTGCGTCGTCGCCACATGCCTTTCACCATCGGCGAATCCGAACGCGATCAATGGATGGGCTGCATGGTGCGTGCGATGCAGGACGTCGGCGTGGATGCAACAATGCAGCAGGAACTGACTGCCGCTTTTTTCAAAACCGCCGATTTCATGCGCAATCAGCAACAATAACAAGATGAAACGACTCATAGGCTGGAGTGTGCTGTTTGCTGTGCTGGGTGCGGTTACTGTGCTGCCCTGGTTAATGCTGGAAAACAAACCGGCGATCGAACCCCCCGCCGAATTCCATCGCACTGACCTCGCGTGGATCAAGTCACTGTTTCAGAAACACGACCCGCGCAGCCAGACGCCGGATGTGGTGTACAGCATCCAACTGGACGAAACCGAACTCAATCGATTGCTTAATTACGCGGTCGAACTACGCCGTGTTAGCGGCATTGCTGCAGAGCTGACGCCCGGCTTGGCCACGCTCACCGCCACGCTCACCATGCCCACGAACCCCTTTGGGCGCTACCTCAACATCACCGCCGAAGTCGCGGATGTGCCCGGTGGAATTCGGATTCAGAGCCTGCAACTAGGCAATTTGCCGCTGCCAGACTTTCTCGCTGACTGGACAGCGCGCTTGGTCCATACCTGGCTACGCCGTGATCCAACCTATGCGGCCTTGGTTGACGCTTTTTCCAAGGTAAATTTCAGAGAAAACCAGGCCACGCTGGATTACCGCTGGCAACCCGATCTGCTGACCCGCATCGAACGCAAAAGCGCCGAGTTGCTGATCGCGCCAGAGGATCAGGCGCGCATGATTGCGTATGCCGAGCAACTTGAGGCGCTGGTGAAACGCTACCCGCAAGGCAGCACAGTTCCACTGGTGCAGATCATTGCGCCACTATTTGCCCATGCCAATGCGCTCGGCAAAAATGCCGCCGAAGAAAACCGTGCCGCGCTCACTGCTGTCGCCGCTTATCTGTCTGGCATCAGCCTGACCCGGTTGCTGGAAAGCGACAGCAAATCAATCCGCCGTGCACCGCGGGTGCTGCTTTCCCTGCATGAACGACGTGACTTTGCTGAACATTTCATGATTTCATCCGCGCTCACCGTCAACGGCAGCAGCCGGATGGCCAACGCGATCGGTCTGATCAAGGAAGAAGAAGATGCCACCAAAGGCTCCGGGTTCAGCTTCACTGACCTCGCCGCCAATCATGCCGGAGTCAGGCTTGGGGAGATGGCTACCGGACAATCCGCCGTACGTATCCAGCAGCAACTGGCCGCTGCGCGCAGCGATGCGGATTTGTTGCCGGACTTTCGCAATTTGCCGGAATTCATGCCCCAGGCCGAATTCGAACGCCGTTTTGGGCCGGTTGGCAGCCCCCGCTATCAAAAAATCATCGACCGCATCGACGCGCGTCTGGCTGTCCACCCGCTGGCACAATAAGGGATATACAACCATGCTATAATGCTGGGTTTCCCGCAATCGGCATCCCATCATGTCCCGCAAGCTTCGCAACATCGCCATCATCGCGCACGTCGACCACGGCAAAACCACGCTGGTCGACCAGCTGCTCAAACAATCCGGCACGTTCCGCGACAACCAGGCGGTTGACGAGCGGGTCATGGACTCCAACGACCTGGAGCGAGAACGCGGTATCACCATTCTGGCGAAGAACACCGCCATCATGTATGGCGAGTATCACATCAACATCGTCGACACCCCCGGCCACGCCGACTTCGGCGGCGAAGTCGAGCGCGTGCTCGGCATGGTCGA
>JAAFGW010000066.1 GCA_010365175.1 Sulfuriferula multivorans
CCACGACAGCCTCTGGGCGATGGGGCCGGCGGCGAATACGTCGTCGTCGGCAAATTGGGCCTCCGGGTCAATCTGGAAGTACTGGTCACCGATATTGCGCCCGCCGATCAGTGCCACAGCATTGTCAACAACGAGCAATTTGTTGTGCATCCTGTAGTCGAGGCGGGGAGCGTTGAACAGGAATTCGGTCGCGCGAAACAGGGTGACAGAACCGCGATAGGCAAACGGGTTGAAGATCCGGATCTCGACTGAAGGGTGCGATTCCAGCTTTGAAATCTGGTCGTCGCCGCCCACCGTTTCGCTATCGTCCACCAGCACCCGTACCCGCACCCCGCGATCAGCCGCATGCAACACGGCGCGGGTGAGCTGCTGCCCGGTATCGTCACCACGAAAAATGAAGTATTGAAGGTCGAGCGTTTTCTGAGCCGCGTTGATCATCTGCATACGGGTCAGGAACCCGTCTGCGCCTACCGGAATGATGCGAAATCCGGAATGACCCGCATGTTCGCGCGATGCATTTTCAAATTGTCGACCCAGCCGGGTTTCTTCCGGGTGGGCGAGTGCCGAGGAAGTCGTTCTTGGAAAGTCTGAACCCGGGGGAAGACCCGCGCATCCACCGAGGAATGCAACGAACAGGAGGACAAGCGAAAAGTGATAACGGCTTTGCATCTTGGTGCTCCAGTGATGGGATCTATTGCTCAAGTCTTTACTTTGTGCACGAGCTCCATCGGGGGTATTTGCAAGCCGGATTGCGGAAAAATATCAATAAGAAGTCTGACGCTGCACAAGCGGGTTGACCGCGGCAATCGATCGGCCCATCGGGCTGGTCGATTGCTCATATCGGTAGCGCACGGTCATGTCAGTAGCCTGACCGCACACCCGCGCAAGCGGTCAAATTCGACCTAGCAGCAGCAGAATGATGATGATGATTACCAATCCCAATCCGCCACTGGGACCGTATCCCCAGTTCTTGCTGTGTGGCCAAGCCGGCATGACACCGATCAGCATCAGGATCAGAACAATTAACAGTATGGTTCCCAAGCCCATGGGGTTCTCCTAGAAAGTGTGAGTCAGATTAGCGGGTCGGCTCGGGCGGCACCACGATCACCGTGGTGGAATCGCCGGTTTCGCCGGTCTTGCCCTGATAGCCCGTTGCGCCCTGTTCGCCGGTGGCGCCCTGATAGCCGGTTGAACCCTGGCTACCGGTTTCGCCTTGAGGACCTGCGGGGCCGGGTACAGCAACCGGCGTGGCCGGCACAGTAACTACGGTGGGCTTGTCACAAGCGGCCAGGCTAAGCGTAGCCAGCATTGCGGAGGTCAGTATCAAACGGTTCATGGTCAATCCTTTGAATGAAAAATTGGGGTGCGAAAGGCTTCGAGCTATCCGCAAACAAACCGGCTTGACTTGAAATGTCGCACTCGGCAGATCAACAGCGTAGACGCATGACCTCCGCAGTTCCGTGCGGTGGCGAACATAGGCGTGATCTTTTGCACATGATGATGAGCCACCTGCAGGACCCCATGCGGGCCTGCTATGTTCGGCCCCGCACAGACCCGAATTGGAAGCGGCCCCATATTGATGGTCGGTTTTGTGCCGAGGGATCAAATTGTCCGATTCGGCATGGGCTTCACGCTCCATAACATTAGGGAACAGTCATGAATGTCATATTGAGAGTCACATTGGCGGTGGTGGCGTGGCGCTTGCCACGCAAGCGTCAGCACAGATTACGTTTTACGAACATCAGGGTTTTGAAGGCCGGTCTTTCACCACGGAGAAGCGGGTCGATAATTTCGCCGCCATGGCTTCAATGACCGCGCCTCGTCAGCCGAAGTGCTCGGCGACCGCTGGGAGGTGTGCCAGTATGTCCGGTTTGATGGGCGGTGCGTCATCCTGCGGCCTGGGCGGTATCCATCGTTTGCCGCGATGGGCTTGAACGACCGGGTTTCTTCGGCAAGGGCCGTCAGCCGAGACGCACACATCGATGATCATCATTACGCGCCGGCCCCGGTTGCTGTCTATGATTACCATCGCCGCAACAACGAAAGGCTGTATGAGGCGAACGTCACTTCAGTACACGCGGTGCTCGGTACACCCGAACAGCGATGCTGGGTCGAAAGCGAGCAAATCATTGAAGAGCGTCGTCGCGTCAATGTCCCCGGGGCGATCGTCGGGGCAGTCATTGGCGGCATTCTTGGCCATCAGGTTGGGGGCGGACGCGGTAAGGATATCGCCACGGCCGGCGGCGCAGTCGCGGGGGCCGCGGTTGGCGCCAACGTGGGCCGCAATAATGGTGGGCAGGAGGGTTGCACCCGGGATGTCCAGCGTTGCGAAAGCATGCCCAGCCAAGCCCGTCCCGACTATTGGGAGGTTACCTATACCTTCCGCGGCCAGGCGCATCGCATGCAGATGAGTGCCCCTCCCGGACCCACCGTGACCGTCAACGAGCTGGGTGAGCCCAGGGAGTGATGCCTGGCCATGCAATCCATCCGGCTTGTCACCCCATGGTCTCTTCTACAGCGTATCGCTGTTTGAGAGGCACACGTGCAAGCAGGTAAGACGAAGGGTATCTGATTGAAAATTTAGTCAGGCGCGCACTGAATAATGGGAGTTAGAGATGGATCGGGATACCGATAAACGCAAATTGAAGCAGTTTATGGAAGAGGGGAAGGCTTATTGGGGCCACTTCACCGCCGATCATGAAGTTGCGCGTGCGTTATTTCTCATGCGTGAGTCAATGCGGCAACATTCCAAAGGGGCGGCTGTACTCATGAAGGCATCTTCCACGGGTGTCGATGATCGTAATGCCGAAACCGGCAATACCGCTTCAGGATGCACATGCCCCCGCTGTAAGGGTTCGGCGTATCGTGTCCCGCGTCGCTGGGTGGATTGGCTCATGAGCCGCATTGTATGGGTCAGCCGTTATCGTTACCGCTGCCGTTCGATGGGCTGCGGCTGGGAAGGAAATCTGCGGGTAAGGCGGCGGCCCCTGTTAATTCAGGGGCCGTGGTAAGCCGAACGACGATATGGAGAACACGGTCTATCAGGTGTATTGCGCCACCACACGGGGAAAGGAGTCGATATGCAATGGGTCATCCGGAGGTGAGCCTGGCGAACACGCGACGATACGTTTGCGTGCATCATAGCCCGGCCACCAAGCAAGAGTCACTAATCATTAGGGGAAAAAAATGTCCAGTGTTGGTTATCACGAACCTGTAGAGGAGCTGACCGCTGAAACGCGCGACATGCATAGAGCGATTGTTTCTTTGATGGAAGAACTGGAAGCCGTGGATTGGTACAACCAACGCGCGGATGCATGTAAAGACGTGGAACTCAAGGCCATCCTTGAGCACAATCGAGACGAGGAAAAAGAGCATGCAGCGATGGTGCTGGAGTGGATTCGGCGCAAGGACCCACGGTTTTCCAAAGAACTGCATGAATACTTGTTCACCAAAAAACCGATTGCGCATAAGCGTGCGGATGCTTAGGTATCCGCTGGATTCTAAGGCAGTTCCCAGGGATATCCACTTAGTGCTCGGGCCAGGGCCGGACACGTTGTACGTGCGCCGTCCGGCACAGTAGCGGAACCTGTCCGGTATTCAATGCGTCGCCGTGATCGCGAAGAAGACCGATCCGGGCAGTGCCCGTACTATGTTCGTCAACGCACAGACGTTGCCTGTCCGTGTGGCTAAGCTATTCTTACGGTATCGATACGGACTTACTCAAGGCACTGGGTCCCGCCGGATCGAACTAAATATACTTGGCAGACCGTGTCGGCTTCGGCTAGAGGTCAGCGTCAAATAACCTGCTGTACTAACTTTTGGAGTATTAACCATGAACCAATTCAACAAGTATCTCTCCGCAGCGCTTCTGGCCGTCTCGCTGGTGTCGGTTGTGGGTTGTGCGTCATCAAACAAACATTCAGGAACCGGTGAATACATCGATGACAGCGTTATCACCACCAAGGTGAAAGCGGCTATTTTCAATGAGCCCAGCCTGAAGGTTTCTGAAATCAACGTCGAGACGTTCAAAGGCGTGGTTCAACTGAGCGGCTTCGTACATACCGCTGCTGACATCCCCAAGGCGATTGAAATTACCCGCGGCGTCAAGGGCGTAGTATCCGTCAAGAACGACATGCGGCTGAAGTAAACGACAGCTGACGTGAGCCAGTGCCAGATCTGAATTCTGGCACTGGCCATGTGCGTTCGGGCTTTCATGCTCGAAGTGCATAAATGAATTTGATTGAACGGTTATCGAAAGGCAATGTGAATTGCCCCGAACTTAAAGTCCAAGTGTGCTATCTAATAATTGGGCTTTTTAATCATGAACGAAAAGGGAAATATCCATGAACGCTAAGAACATGTCTGTTGATACGGACACAAATGACGTGACGAAAGAGCAGTTGATCCAGGACTTTAAAGTCGTGATTGCAGATGCGGAGGCGCTGATCAAAGCCACAGCTGGCCAGGGTGGAGAGGCTGTGGCCGCTATGCGCGCCAAGGCCGAAGCGTCACTTGCTACGGCAAAGGAAAAAATGAGCGAAGCGCAGGCAGCGTTGCTGGTTCGAACCCGCGCCGCTGCCAAGGCAACCGATGAATATGTCCATGTGAATCCGTGGCAGGCCATTGGCGTCGGCACGGCCGTTGGCGTGGTGATCGGTTTGCTGATCGGACGGCGCTAAGCCAGGCGATGACTGAAGAGCCGCAAGCTGTGTCAGGGGGATTGTTTGAATCCCTGAAAACGCTGTCCGTGAGTCTGCTCGGCATTGTGCATACCCGACTTGATCTGTTGTCCAATGACGTGGCCGAAGAGCGGGAGCAGTTGACCTCCTTTTTGCTGTTGGTGCTGGCGGCGGTGGGGTTTCTGGGTTTGGGTATCGTGCTGCTGGTGATCCTGATTGTGGTTGCTTTTTGGGAGACCCATCGGCTTGAGGCGCTGGCTGGCTTGACCGGGCTTTTTCTGATGGCCGGCATCGGACTGGGCTGGTATGCCATGCACCGGATTCGAACCAAGCCGAGGCTGTTCGAAGCGAGTCTGACCGAGCTCTCCAAAGACCGGCAGCAACTCCGGTCTGGATCATGAGCAGCAAACTGACCCAACTGGTCGAACGTCGCCAGCAACTGGTGGCGCAAGCGTCTGCGCAACGAACCACCTTGGCGTACACCCTCGAACCATGGCGTGCGCGCCTGTCGCTGGTGGACCGTGGGGTGGCCGTGCTTGGTTATGTCAGGCGTCATCCGATTTTAATGGTGGGCGCTTCGCTCCTGCTTGCCGCATTGCGTCCGCGACGCGTCGGCAAATGGCTGCAGCATGGCTTGATAGCGTGGCAGCTTGGGCGCCGATTGCGTAGGCATTGAGCATTACAAACCGGGTCATCAATCTGAAACCAGATGAAACGGCCTTATTACGGGCGGCGCGCGCCCTATGCGAACCAGAATAATCGAGTCGGAATAATAAAGAAAATGCCCTGCCAGAACGTTTATCCATCACAGCCGTCGCGCCCATTTCCTGTTTCTTCCGCGGTAATCAGACGCATGGCGGTAGCGGCCTGCTGCCTGCTGATCGTTGCTGGTTGCGCAAGCATCCCTGACGCCGCGCGAGAACGCGAGATAGACAAACCACGCGTACAGGCCGTTGCATTCGATGACGCACGCGGCCCTGTTTCCGTAAACAAGAACTCGGCCATTATCAGGGAACTCAAAAGCGAATCCGGCAACATCGACATTTTGCAGAAACACTTGGCCCTGGAGCAGAAAATAAACATCGACAGTCCGCTGGTGCTGGGCAACAAGCTGGTTTTGCTACAAGACGGGCCGGCGACATATCAGGCCATGTTCGCGGCCATGCGCGCAGCCAAAGACCATATCAACCTGGAAACCTATATCTTCGAAGACGACGAGATTGGTAAAAAATTTGCAGCGCTGTTGCTGGAAAAACAAGCGGCGGGGGTTCAGGTCAATCTAATCTACGACAGCGTCGGCTGCCTGAATACACCCAAGGAATTTTTCGAGCGCATGAGTGCCGGCGGTATTCAGGTGCTCGAGTTCAATCCAGTCAATCCCTTGGCCAGAAACAAGAAGGGGTGGTTGCTCAATAATCGCGACCACCGTAAGTTGTTGGTGGTCGATGGCCGCATCGCTTTCATCGGCGGCATCAATATCAGTGAATCGTATTCCAGCGGACCCTCCCTCAGAAAGGCGCGAAAGAAGGACGCGAAGCCCATTGGGTGGCGTGACACCCACTTGCAGATCGAAGGGCCGGTGGTGGCGGAATTTCAAAAGCTTTTCATCGACACCTGGGTGAAGCAGGAAGGTCAGCCGCTGGCTGAGAAAATCTACTTCCCCAAACTCGACAACCAGGGAGAGGCGATCGTGCGTGCCATCGGCAGCGCCTCCGCCGACCCCCACAGCCTGATTTATCTCACGCTGCTATCGGCTATCGACCACGCGGAACATCGTGTAAACCTCACCAACGCTTACTTTGTGCCCGATCCTCAATTGCTCAAGGCTTTGACCGACGCGGCGCGGCGTGGCGCCGACGTGAAGCTGGTTTTGCCGAGCCATACCGATTCCTGGGCGGTATTCCATGCCGGGCGCTCGCATTATTCAACGCTGCTGCGTGCGGGTGTCAGGATTTATGAGCGGCGCGGCGCGGTGATGCATTCCAAGACGGCCTCCATCGACGGCGTCTGGTCGACAATTGGTTCAACCAATCTGGATTGGCGCAGCTTTCTGCACAATGACGAAATTAATGCAGTGATACTTGGCCGCGATTTTTCAGGGCAAATGGATGCCATGTTCGCCCAGGATTTAGCAAAATCTGATGCCATCGACCTTGATGGCTGGGAGCGCAGGTCCTGGCTGCTACGGTTGAAAGAGTGGACGGCGCGGCTTGCAGAATACTGGTTGTAGCCTGATCAAAATAAAATTACCTTTGCTAATCCAGAGAGCCCCTCACCCAAGCACTTATCATTAAGTGCGTTACCGTACTGATCGGTCACGATGCTTCAGCTAAGCTGTTTACTGGTATTGGTTTTTGACTCGGAATGTGCTGTCCGGAGGACAGCGATATTGAAACCTCTGCCACGGTCTCTTTACGAGTGGCGCGCATTCACTGCATAATTTGTCGACCTACGGATCATAAGGATAAAACATGGACGCTGTTAAAGGAATTGCATTGGCGCTGATTGTGGCGGGCATATTGAGCCTGGCATACGGCGGGTTCAGCTACACCAAAGAAACGCATGAGGCCAAGTTGGGTCCGATCGAGTTTTCGGTTACGGACCGGGAGCGCGTCAATATTCCGGTCTGGGCAGGTGTGGGAGCCATCCTGATTGGCGGTGCGCTATTTGTTTTTGGCGGCAGCAAGCGCTAGCCCCATTTTTGCACCGAACGTTCTGGCTTTCTTGAGCGGCGGTACCCTATGATTCCCCCTTCCCTTCCAGTAACTTCAGTTGGGAATTCAGCAGCCGGGCCGGCGGTTGAGGCTGTCGCCGGCCCGGCCAGGGCCGAAGCCATTCCGCTCAGTGCTCATTTGCCCGTAGATGCACGCGGCGTAGCGCTCGTTATTTTGGCGACCGTTGCGTTGATATTCGCACTCAATTGGGCGCAACCGTTTTTGATTACCCTGTTGCTGGGAATCCTCTTTGCGTACACCCTGAACCCACTCGTGGTTTGGCTGGAGCGGATCAGGATACCGCGCGTCGCGGGCACTAGCCTGGTGATGCTGGCCGTAATCTGCGCGCTCGTCTTTGGGGCCTATGCGCTGCGGGGGCAGGTTCAAAGAATCATTGCGCAATTGCCCGAAGCGGCGAGCAAGGTGTCAACCGGGCTCGACAAAATGCGTAGCGGTCAGCAGAGCAACATGAAGCATGTTCAGGCTGCCGCGAATACGATTGAACAAGCCGCGAGTAAAGCCGACCTGTCGGCGCCGCCCAAAGCACGCACCACGCATGTCGTAATCGACCAACCTGCTTTCAAGCTGAGTAACGCCCTTCTGGTGGGATCCAAAGGTGTCCTCACGATCATCGGTCAGGCGGCCATGGTCTTTTTTCTGGTGTTCTTTTTCCTGCTCGGCGGTGATCTGTTCAAACGTAAGCTGGTACGGCTCGCGGGCCCGACGCTGTCGAGAAAGAAGATCACGGTGCACATCCTGGATGGCATCAATGATTCCATCCAGAAATACATGTTCATGCTGTTAGTGACCAACGTATTGGTGGGGCTGCTGACTTGGGTCGTGCTGCATTGGATGGGTCTGGAAAACGCCGGGGCCTGGGCCGTCGTCGCCGCACTACTGCATCTCATTCCTTATGCAGGCTCCGCCCTTACCGCCGGCATTCTCGGCATGGCAGCTTTCATGCAATTCGACGCGCTTTCCATGGGATTAGTGGCGGCAGGGGCTTCACTGGCGATCGCGACCCTGGTTGGAACCTTGGTCACCACCTGGATGACCGGTAGATTTGCCAAAATGAATATGGCCGCCGTGTTTGTCTCGCTCCTGTTCTGGACCTGGCTGTGGGGAATTTGGGGCATGTTACTGGGCATTCCCATCATCGTTATCGTGAAAGTCGTGTCGCAGCATGTGGAGCAGTTGCATCCCGTGGCGGAATTGCTGGGAGACTGATGCGCTCTGGTCGCCTTGTGCACAGGTAACCCGGTTACCACGGGTTTGGCCCCCCTGCAGCCCAGACGTCACCTGCAAAGAGATGCTTTGGTTTGAACGTGGATCAGGTACGGTATTCCGCGTTGATCTTCACATAGTCGTAGGAAAAATCACAGGTCCACACCGTGGCGGAGACGGCGCCACGATTGAGCGCCACGCGCACGGTAATGTCAGCGTGCTTCATCACGGCGGCGCCTTGCGCTTCGGTGTAGCTCGCCGCCCGTCCGCCTTTTTCGGCGACCAGCACCTCACCCAGATACACCTGCAAGGTGTTCACATCGAGATCCGTGATGCCGGCGTAGCCAATCGCAGCAAGAATGCGCCCGAGGTTGGGGTCACTGGCGAAAAACGCGGTCTTGATCAGTGGGGAACGTGCGATGGCATAGGCAATCTGCTTGCATTCGGCATGGTCGCGTCCGCCTTCGATCAGCACGGTGATGAACTTTGTTGCGCCCTCTCCGTCGCGTGCCATCGCCTGCGCAAGCTCGATTGAAACAGCGCTGACGGCGGCTTTCAGCGCAGCGTAATCGGCACTGGATGCATCGCTGATTTCCGCATTGCTGGCCTGTCCGGTGGCAATCAGGATAAAGCTGTCGTTGGTGGACGTGTCGCCATCCACGGTGACGCAGTTGAATGACACATCGGCGACGTCTTTCACCAGTTGCGGCATCAACGCGGGTGCGATGGCGGCGTCGGTTGCCACATAGCCCAGCATGGTTGCCATGTTGGGGTGGATCATGCCCGACCCTTTGGCGATCCCGGTGACTGTGATGGTTTTCCCTCCCACCAGCGCCTGACGTGAGGTGCCTTTTGCCACGATGTCGGTCGTCATGATGGCATGTGCTGCTTCCGACCAATGATCAGGGGCCAGATCAGACTGCGCGGCAGGCAATGCCGGCAGAATCTTGTCGATGGGTAAGGGCTCGAGAATCACGCCGGTGGAAAACGGCAGCACGTTTTCTGCTGTGCAGCCCATCAATTGCGCCACGGCTTCACAGGTTTGGCGGGCGCGGTTCATGCCCTCTTCGCCGGTGCCGGCGTTGGCGTTACCGGTGTTGATCACCAGTGCGCGGATACGCCCGCCGTTCTGATTATTCAGACCCAGATGCTGTTTGCATAGCGTGACCGGCGCCGCGCAAAAGCGGTTCTGCGTGAACACACCAGCGACCTGGCTGCCGGGTGAGAGTTCGATCAAGGTGAGGTCGCGCTTACCGGGTTTTTTGATGCCGGCAGAGGCAATGCCGATTCGGATGCCCGCGACAGGTAACAGGGAAGCGGGGTCGGGGGCAGCGAGGTTGACGGGCATGGCGGCTTGGCTGAACGGAAAACCGTTATTTTAAGCCGGTCAGGCGTTTTGATGGCACGTCCTACGGTGTGCGCTTAAACAGAGCGTTTACCCTACGGCGAAATTCCGGCCGCCATGGCCATACTGGGTCGTGTTCAATCGAACGTGCCAGCGCGGCCAGAGCGATCAGGCCAAATATGAGAAACAGGCATTGCGAGAGGAGTTGGCTCGGTGTGAGCACCCCGAATGGAGTCTCCATAAAGCCGGGAACGTAAAACAAGCTGGCAAACGCGGCAAAAAGAAGCATTGGGCCGAGGTACATGGAATTACTCCGTTATTTTGATATTTATACAATTCACTGGAGCAAGCGTTGTGCCAGCGACCTCAAGGCTTGTTAAAACAAAGGCTTGGGTCTTCGGCTGAAGGTGGACTCAGGGTCAAACGTAAATAAATCCGACAGTTATTCTTCTAACGGCAACGCGACGAGTTTGCGCAGTATCTCGTGCGAAAGTGAGTAAAACTGTGGCGTGGGGCCCAAATCTTCGTAGATAGGGTCGCCATAATCGTCTTCGGCGATGATGCGTTTGCCGGGGATATAGGGCATGGCCACTTCGAGCTCGTCGAGCGCCGCACGAACCAGATCGGCCATCAACTGGGACTCGCTACGCCCCGGGTACATGACGTGCAGTGCTTCGATGCGGGCGGCATCTCGTAGCGGCAAATGAACCGTATAAGCCCGCACGGACGTGCGCTCATGTCCTTCATTGCCCCAGCGTTGAATCAATTCGGCGATGCGCATGCGCTTTCCTATGCATTGCGATGCTCTTGTTATAGCAAAGACCCGCACAAGGCAAAGCCGGATTCAGCGATATGCAGAATTCAGCGCAAAGTAGAATTCAACTCAGTCGTTTCCAAACCAGGGTGCGATTGTTGGCTGGCATGGCGATATCTTGCTGCAGCGACAGCCCTTGTGCGCGTGCCAGCGCATCCACCGCTTCAAAATCGCGCACGCCCGAAGCCGGGTCACGCGATTTCAGCCAGATATCGAAACGAGCATTGCTTTCCGAGGTAAACGCGCCGTTGTAGTTAAACGGACCATAAACCACCAGCACGCCACCTAGTTCCAACACAGCGCCGATGCCCGAAAAAAACTGTTCAACCGAATCCCAGCCCATGATGTGCAGGGTGTTGGCTGAAAACACCGCGTCATAGCGGCCATGGCGCCAAGCTTGCTGGTTCACGTCCAGTTCGATCGGCGGCAGCACATTGGGCAGTGCGGCGTCGTTGAGCCACATCTGGATGCCCGTGTGGTGTGGCACTACATCAGCGGTTTGCCAGCGTAGATGCGGCAGTGCCGCGCCAAAATCAACAGCGTGCTGACCGGTGCCGCTGCCAATTTCCAGGACCGCGCTGCGGTCGGCAAACGCCTCGTGTAGAACGGCCAGGATCGGGTCGCGGTTTTGTACGCAGGATTCGGAAAACGGTTTGTTGCCCAAGGGGTGACTCCAGTTTTATTGCGCGTGCAGCGGGATGAGTCGGCCATCTGCCAGCAGCAATGCGGTGTGGATGGGCTTGCCGGAATACAACCCGGCAAGCAGGGATTGGTAGTTCGACAACTGCGGGCGGTGGCGTTCGGTCAGCAGATCGTCCGGCAGGCCCAGGCTGTCAGCGCCTGTTTTGTAGTCGATGATCCACACCGCATCGTCAAATTCAACCACGCGG
>JAAFGW010000067.1 GCA_010365175.1 Sulfuriferula multivorans
CCGCATAGGCAACAGCTCCTGCGGGGTCGGAGGTGATTTTGATGCGGCCGGCCGCGCTCTCGCTGACGCTGCCCGTGCCGGCACAGCCGGATAGAGCAACCGTGGCTGCCAGCAGGCCGAGCCATTTGATGGCGGAAGAGTTGAATCGAGTCATTGCATTCCTTTTCTGAGATGGTTCGATGGACGTTGCGAGAATGAACCCAAGCTTGATCGGAGTCAGTCAGATATGCATTCTAAAAGCTGCAACGGCCATTTCTAAAGAAAAAAACCCACCAGCATGACTGGTGGGCTACAGGAGGACAAACAACGCAAATTGCTTAGAAAATCGCCGTCAACTGCACGCCGACTCTATTGTCCACGCCCTTAAGGTTAGCATTCACGTTGTTACAGACCGCAGCGCCTGAGTTGCACTCAAAGTCGCGGATTTCATAGTTGACGGTGACGCGGGTCTTCGGGTTGAAGTGGTACTGCACCCCCAAGGTCCATTTGTCGAATTGGTGCTGGTCAGGGCGACCATCATTACGTGTCAATGTGTCAAAGCGTGCATCCAGTTCGAACTTGGTGTTGGGGATATACCAGCCGCCTTCCACATACCAGCTATAGGCTTTGGCATCGGCACCATTTCCATTCGCGGGACCCGTAAAATACCAGTTGGTTTTGTCAGGGCCTTCAAAGATCATGCCATCAGCCTTGACGTATTCAGCCGTTACGCGGAAAGGCTTTTTCAAATACTTCACCCCCACCCCCGCGCGGTTCCGGTCATAAGACTTGAGGTTGGCAGTGCTGTCATTCGTGATATCAAGCAGGCGAGTACCCCATTGCCCCCAGCCGAAGAATTTCAGGCCATGTGCGCGGCCACCCCTGCCACCGTCGAGTGATTTCTCGGCAGACACATAAAGGTATTTGTCATACTCGCCATCGCTATTACTGAACTCGATGCCATTGCCGTTACCAATCATTGCGGCATAGGAAACTTCCCATTCGTTGCCCACATCGAATGCGTCGAACACCTGGACACCGACGTCACGGAATGCACCTACAGGACTCGGATTGGTGTCGAACTTGGCACCACCTTGAAGCTGAGCTTCCGTGTAGGGGCCCACGTTGCCGGAGGCACCGTTACAAACAGGCGTGGTTGCGGAAGCCGCGGGACAAGGCGTATAGCTCTTATTGGGCTGTCTTTCATTGAGCAGGATGTTGGCCCCCTCAGTGAAGTTGATGTAATCGAACACGTGAATGGCCTGCAACGCTTCCTCTGACCCAGGCGTCTTGAACAGACCTGCACGAATCCGTGCACCCGGAATGTGGTTCAGGGTGATGCTGGCATCGGTCAAACGGGCGAATGCGCCTCGGCCGGCGGTGATGCCGTTGTTGCCCATCTCAAGCAGCGCAAAGTAATTGATCTTGCTGTCGATCGGGAAACCGGTGCCGCGCACGCCGATGCGAGCACGGTTGATGTTGAAGCCATCTTGTCCATCCAGATCGGGTCCAATCAGTTTGGGCGGAACGTATCCTCCAGTTGAATTAGCGTCGCTGAAATCCTTTTCGTACTTACCCTGAATAAAACCCCATACCTCGGCGCGTGAAGCCGAGGCCGGATCTTCGGTGCCTTGCAGCATCAGCCAGTTGGCCGCGTGTGCCGAACCTACTGCGGCAAATGCCATGGTGCAGGCTGCGCTGATCAGTGCGCGCTTGAATTGTTTGTTATCTCCCAATTTCTTGCTCCTCTATAAATAAAAGTTCTTGCATCAATCAAACGGGGCTTGCGCCCTGAAAAAATGGCCGGGAGGCCAAGTGTTGTCGAGCATCAATCAGGGCTTGATGTAAACGTAACCCTGCTTGGACAGTTCACCGATGCGTACGATGCCGGCCGGTACCATCTTGGCAACGGGGTTGATTTTCGGCTCTTCGCCCAGCATTTTCGTCATACCCTTGAGCGTGTTTCCGCAGGCAGAAAACTTCACGCCGCTCTGGGAAAGCGAATCAATCCGCTTGTTGTGCACGTTGTCCGCAAACAGCAAACGCAAACCGGGACCATAGGCAACGATCTCGACTTCTACCTGTCCGGGCGGGTAAGCGGATAGCAGGTTTGAAGCATTGTTCAGGATGAGTTCCTGCTTGGAAGGATCCATATCACTGAGTTGAAGAACATATTTGTTCTCAGCGAAAGTGGATTCGGCCGACAGGGCAGGCGTGGCAACCGAAACGATCAGTAGCGAAAAAATCGTGAGGAAAAAAGATCGAAGATAGGTCAGCATTGTTTCTCTCCAGGCTGGAATTTAGGGCGAAAAAGTACCTAAGTAGGGGGGTCCCCTTCTTAAATAATGGTTATTATTGGTTTTGGGTAAGTCAGGCCGCTTGGGGCGGCCTGACTACAGCAGCAGTACTCAGGGCTTCAGATACACATAGCCTTCTTTGGCCTGCATGCGACCGATTTCAGCTACGCCTGAAGGGACGAGGCTGGCTTCGGGCAGAACTGTTGCGGGATCGATCTTGCGGCTCACCAGTGTGTTGTTGCAAACACGGAAATCAACACCTTTGGCTTTCAGAGCCTGGACGGTCGGTTCATACGGGTTGCCGTTCTTGTCAGCCGCGCCTTGGAGCAGGAAGTCAATGCCCTTGCTGTGAGTCACAATCACGATTTTTGCATCGGGGGCGGCGTTCAGGTGGTTTTTCACATTACGCATTGCGGCTGTAGCGTTGTCACTGTCGTTGACGTGATAAACCACTTTCTCTACTGCGGAAGCCGATGGGCCTGCAGCTTCAGCCAGTGGGCCGGCACTTGCCATCGGGGCAATGGACAGCATCAGTGCTGCGAGAATGGGGGTAAGTGTGCGTGTCATCATTATAAGTCTCCTGTAGATAGTGAAAATTAATGGGCTTTCTCCAAAAGCCTTATTGATAGGACGCAGGGAGTGGCATTCTTATTCCATATCCAGAACTTTATTTTTATGGAGTAATGAGAGTCGCTTCCCACATCGAACCAATGCAAACATGGTAACGCTATCAAGTCCTTAATATAGATGGAATAAATAGACTAGAACCCACGTCAAACCGTCATGACCATGCTTACACGATTTTTAATGGGCCCCATGCGCCCCAGTATTGAGGCTCAGCGTCCTGTGCTGTATCGCATCGCCTACTCATGGTGTCACGACCCGGCACTGTCCGATGATCTGGTGCAGGAAACGCTCTCCAAAGCTTGGGTTCGGCGTGCGCAACTGCGCGAACAGGCAGCACTCAAGGCCTGGATGGTCGCAATCATGAGTCATTGCTGGCTCGACCATTTGCGCAACCGGCATGATTTTGATGATGTGGATGACTTGCAGGACACACTTGAATCCACTGTGGCTTCCCCTGAGGCGTGCTGTCATCGTGAACAAGTGGTCGCGTGTGTGCGTGCTGCCGTGGCACGCCTGCCACAAGGCCAGCGCCAAGTGTTGACCCTGGTCGATCTGGAAGAGTTTAGCTACGCCGAGGTTGCAGGCATTCTGGAAATTCCGGTGGGTACGGTAATGAGCCGGTTGTCGCGCGCGCGCACCAGCCTGAAAACCATGCTGGATGCTGCGGCAGCATATTCTTTAGCCCAACCGTTGCTGAGGAGGGTGAAATGAAATCTTTTGTTTCGGATGAAACACTGCATGCGTTTATCGATGGTGAATTCGATGTGGCCGAGAGTGAGTCGCTGATTGCTCAAATGCGTTATGACCCGGAGTTGGCACAGCGGGTGGGGGCTTTGCGTGGTTTGCAAAGTATGGTCCGGTTAGCCTATGCGGAGCCGCCTGTTACCCGAGATTGGGTAGGGAATGTCGCGCCGCGTCGGCAATTCATGCAGCATTGCGCTTTTGGCTGCCTCATTTTGCTTGCGGGATTAAGCGGTGGATGGCTATTGCATAGCTTGGAACGACAAGCCATGACAGAGTCATCCACTTTGATTCCTGCCCATACCGCTGCTATTGAAGCAAATGGATTCCAGGCTGTAAGTCTGGCCCGCAAGGCCGACCCCAATAAAGTGTTATTGCACATCGACAGCGCTTCACCAAAAAAAATGAAGGATGCACTGGATCAGGCCGAGGCTTTCCTGGATCAGGCTGAACGACAGGGCCGCTCGATGCAGCTTGAAATCATCGCCAACAACCATGGACTGGAATTATTGCGAGCGGGGGAAAGTCCTTATTCAGAGCGTATTGCATTGATGAAGAAACGCCACGCTACGCTGCAGTTTGTTGCGTGCAGCCAGGCTATTGCGCGGTTTACCAGAGAGGGGCAAAAAGTGGTGTTATTGCCCGCCGTTACGACAGCCCCCACTGCGATCAGTGAAATTGTGACGCGCCTTCAGCAGGGGTGGACCTATGTTCGGGTTTAAGCGCTGGAGCGCGGTTAACTGTGTACTGCTGATTTCTTGCCTGACGGGCGCCGCATGGTCTGCGGCGCCCGTCAATCAATTGGCAAATCACCCTTCGCCCTATCTCGCTTTGCATGGAAGCGACCCGGTGGCGTGGCAGGAATGGAATGCCGATACGCTTGCCCGTGCGCGCCGCGAAAACAAACTCTTGTTCGTGTCGGTGGGTTATTTCGCTTGTCATTGGTGTCACGTGATGCAGCGTGAAAGTTATAAAAACAAACAGATTGCCGCCATTCTTAACCGTGATTTCATACCCGTTAAGGTCGACCGTGAACTTAACAGTGGCCTTGACGATGCGTTGCAAAACTTTTCAGCTCGTCTGACGGGCGCATCGGGTTGGCCTTTGAATGCGTTTGTTACGCCAGAAGGCCATCCTGCCTATGTCATCTTGTATGCGCCGCCAGACGATTTCCGCAAGTTGCTGTCACAACTTTCAGGCCGATGGGCGTCGGATAAAGCCGGCATTCGGCGCCTGGCGACTCAGGCGATGCAGCCGCCTGCGCAACAGCCCGTTGGCGCGCCACTGACTGCGGCGCGCACAGCCCGCGCCTGGCAGCAATTCATGGCGGGCATATGGCAGGAAGCGGATACTCAGCAGGGCGGCTTTGGACAAGTCAGTAAATTTCCCATGGCCCCCCAGCTGGATGCCTTGCTCGAACGACAAGCGAAGCAGCCAGATGCAAAGCTGGCCGAATTTTTGCGATTAACTTTCGATCAAATGGCTGCGCGGGGCATGCGTGACCATGTTGGTGGGGGATTTTTTCGCTATACAGTTGACCCAGGTTGGGACACGCCGCACTTTGAAAAAATGCTCTACGACAATGCGCATCTGGTCACGCTTTACTTGCGTGCGGCGACAGTGTTGCGCCAGCCACGTTATCGCGACATCGCGCGCAGCACGCTTGCATTCATGCAGGATGAATTGCAGGATGCCAGCGGTGGCTTCTATAGCAGCACCTCGGCAGTTGATGCAGCCGGGCGGGAAGGGGCCACTTATCTGTGGGAACCAGAAGAACTGAAGCGGCGTTTGTCGCCGGAAGCCTATTCGGCAGCAAAACGGGTGTGGCGACTTGAAGCCGCACGCAGTTTTGACGAAGGCTATTTGCCGGCGGAGTATTCGTCTCCAACCGCCAGTGAACGTCGCTTGTTAACGGATGCCGCACGCATTCTTCGCCCGTTACGACAGGCACGCAGCCTACCCAAAGACACCAAACTGAATGCGGGACTGAATGGCCTTGCCTTGTCAGCGTTTAGCCAGGCCATTTCGCAGGTAGATAAAGGCTATCGGTCAGGTGCCGATCGTCTCCAGCGTTTTATTCTGTCTCGGCTGGCAAAGGATGGACGACTAATGAAAAGTATGGCGCGCGGACAGATCCTGCCAGATGCTGAACTGGAGGACTACGCTTACGTTGTGCAGGGGTTGCTGGATCATGCCGACGCAACCGGAAACGACCAATCGCGTGTTCGTGCGCGACAAATTGCGCAAACCGCCTGGCAATTGTTTTGGAGTGAACAAGGCTGGAAGCATGAAGCCCAGCCTTTGTTGGCAACCTTGCAGCCAGAGCCGGCACTGGCCGATGGTGCATTGTATTCGCCCTCGGACGTGCTGATATTAGCCAGCCTGCGTGTGCAGGATCCTGTGCTGAATCAAAAAGCGCTCAATGCCTTGCGCTGGCGCTTGCCGGCGATGGAGCGGGATCCTTATACCTATCCAACACGCGTGCGCGCGTTGGCGCTCACGCAGCCGGACTAGTCTCGGGGGCTCAGGGTTCTTGCGGCTCAGGAGCGCGTTGTATGGGACGTCGATCCACCTGAATTTTCAGATCCAGCTGTTTTTGCTTGCGCGAAACTTTGAGCTGGGCAGTGGCGCCGGGGCTTAAGTCAGCGATCAGGTTTAGCAGCGAGGATGAATCAACGACCGTTTTGCTGTTGACGCTTAGCAGAACGTCACCTGGACGGACGCCCCCCACTTCCGCCGGACCCCCTTTCAATACGCCCGCAATCAGCGCGCCTTTTTCATTCTTCAGGCCAAACGAGTCAGCCAGTTCGGGTGTCAGGTCTTGCACTTCTATACCCACCCAGCCTCGCGTCACACTGCCGGTATTGATGATTTGTTCCATCACCAGACGTGCAATGCTCACGGGGATGGCAAATCCAATGCCTTGCGATCCACCGGTCCGGGAATAAATAGCGCTATTGACCCCCACCAGGTTGCCTGCGGCATCGACTAGCGCACCGCCCGAATTCCCAGGATTGATGGCGGCATCAGTCTG
Source organism: Sulfuriferula multivorans (assembly GCA_010365175.1). Classification (GTDB taxonomy): domain Bacteria; phylum Pseudomonadota; class Gammaproteobacteria; order Burkholderiales; family Thiobacillaceae; genus Thiobacillus. The sequence continues at coordinate 6,679 of JAAFGW010000067.1, forward strand.
GATGAAGTTCTCGAAAGTATTGATGCCCAGGTGGGTTCGGCCCAGTGCGCTGACAATGCCGGCCGTTACCGTCTGCCCCACACCGAAGGGATTGCCCACAGCCAGCACCCAGTCACCCACATTCAGGCTTTCGGCCTGGGCAAATGTGATGGCGGGTAGACCGCTGGCTTCAATTTTCAGAACAGCCAGATCGGTCTCGGGGTCCGCACCTACCACGCGTGCGGGCAGCGTTCGGCCGTCGGCCAGGGCAACCTGTATTTCGTCAGCCGCTTCGACCACATGGTGGTTGGTCAGGATGTAGCCATTCGAGCTCACAATCACGCCGGATCCGAGATTGGATGCCTGGCGCGGTTTGGGATCAAGCCGGTCACCGAAAAAATAGCGGAAAACCGGGTCTTCCAGCGCTGGATGCGCAGAGTCACGTACTTTTTGCTGGGTAAAAATGTTTACCACCGTTGGAATGACTTTTTTCGCAGAAGGGGCGAACGATTCGCTGGGTGTCAGCGGGCCGGTTGACGTCTGCTGCGCCTGCTGAATGGTGAGACTTTGCAGCTGTGGCTGCCAGCGCAACAGGTCGGGTTTGAATAAAGCGATGATGAACAACACGCTCAAGGCCACCGTGGTGGATTGGGCAAAAAGTAACCAGAGTTTGCGCATAGTGATTAAATTCATAGGCTTGGCGTGATTTCGCCACGCCGCGATTATAACGTGTGGCGGGGATGTGCTACGACTTTCTGCTATTGGGCTTCCGGAGAAGGGGTCAATTTGGTTAGAATGCCGGTTTTATCGCAATCCGTTCGGGTTAAGCAAACATGAGCCAGGAAGCAGATGGGCAAAAAGTGGACACACGTAAACGAAAATTCCTGATTGCGGCGACCAGCGCTGTAGGCGGGGTAGCTGCGGCAGGCGTCGCGATCCCTCTGGTGATGAGCATGATGCCAAGTGCTCGCGCCAGAGCAGCGGGTGCGCCGGTTGAGGTCGACATCAGCAAAATCGAGTCGGGCGCAATCTTGACAATTGAATGGCAGGGTAAGCCGGTGTGGATTGTCAATCGATCAGCAGAAATGCTGGACCTGTTAGGCAAGCATGATGACAAGCTGAACGATCCGCAGAGCGAACAACCGCAACAACCTGCCTACTGCAAGAATCCGACCCGCTCGATCAAGAAGGAATATCTGGTGGCGGTCGGCATTTGCACCCACCTGGGATGTTCGCCAACCTTCCGCAAGGAAGTCGGCGCGGCCGATCTGGGTGCTGACTGGCCGGGCGGCTTTTTCTGCCCTTGCCATGGTTCGACATTTGACCTCGCCGCGCGCGTATTCAAAAACGTACCGGCCCCGATCAATCTGAAGATTCCGCCTCATCAATACCTCAGCGATGCCAAGTTGCTGATCGGTGTAGACGCAAAAGGAGCTTAAATAATGTCTGCCCTGCAAAAAGTGATGGGTTGGGTCGATGACCGCTTCCCGCTCACCGCCACCTACAAAGCGCATCTGTCCGAGTACTACGCGCCCAAGAACTTCAACTTCTGGTACTTCTTTGGCTCACTGGCGCTATTGCTGCTGGTGTTGCAGATTGTGACCGGCATCTTCCTTACCATGAACTACAAACCGGATGCCGAGCTGGCTTTTGCATCCGTTGAATACATCATGCGTGACGTCGAGTGGGGATGGTTGATTCGCTACATGCACTCGACCGGCGCCTCGCTGTTCTTTGTCGTTATCTATCTGCATATGTTCCGCGGGTTGATGTATGGCTCATATCGCAAGCCACGCGAACTGATCTGGATTTTCGGTGTGCTGATTTATCTGGCGCTGATGGCTGAAGCCTTCCTGGGTTATTTGCTGCCCTGGGGCCAGATGTCATTCTGGGGTGCGCAGGTGATTGTTAACCTGTTTGCGGCCGTGCCGTTCATTGGTGAAGACCTGTCGATCTGGATTCGCGGTGACTTCGTGATTTCGGACGCCACGCTGAATCGTTTCTTCGCCTTCCACGTCATCGCCTTGCCGCTGGTGTTGCTTGGCCTCGTGGTGGTGCACCTGGTGGCATTGCATGAAGTGGGTTCCAACAATCCGGATGGCATCGAAATCAAGAAGCACAAGGATCCGGTGACACATATTCCGCTCGATGGCATTCCGTTCCACCCGTATTACACGGTGAAGGATATTGTCGGTGTGATTGTTTTCCTGATGGTGTTCTCGGCAATCATGTTCTTTGGTCCGGAAATGGGCGGCTATTTTCTGGAAGCGGCCAACTTCATTCCGGCCGACCCGCTGAAGACGCCTGAGCACATCGCACCTTTGTGGTACTTCACACCGTTCTACGCGATTCTGCGTGCGGTGCCGCCTATGTTTGGTTCGCAGTTCCCGGGTGTGGTGGCGATGGGCCTGTCAATTGTGTTCCTGTTCTTCCTGCCGTGGCTGGATCGCAGCAAGGTCAAGTCGATCCGCTATCGTGGCCCGATCTACAAGACCATGCTGGCGCTGTTCATCGTGTCGTTCATTGGTCTTGGCTATCTTGGCTTGTTGCCGTCGACCCCGATTGCAACGATCTTCGCTCAGGTTTTTTCAGTGATTTACTTCCTGTTTTTCCTGTTGATGCCCTGGTATACCTCGATTGAAAAAACCAAACCGGAACCAGAAAGGGTGACTGGCTAAATGAAACGCTTGAAGAACTTTCTTTTACTGCTGGCAGCAGCCCCTGTTGTCGCTTTCGCTTCTGGCGCCGTTCACCTGGACAGAGCGCCAGTCAATGTGGCCGATCAAGACTCGCTTCAACGGGGCGCTCGCATATTCGTGAACTACTGCCTCAGCTGCCACAGTGCTGCATCCATGCGCTATTCGCGCTTGCAAGACTTGGGCTTGACCGAAGAGCAGATCAAGGACAATTTGCTGTTTGCTGCGGAAAAGCCCGGTGAAACCATGAAAGTCGGCATGAACAAAGCCGATGCCAAAGCGTGGTTTGGCGCGACGCCGCCTGACCTCAGTGTGATTGCACGTTCACGCGGAGCCGACTGGTTGTACACCTATCTGCGCAGCTTTTACCGCGACGATTCTCGTGCCACCGGCTGGAATAACACGGTGTTTGACAAGGTCGGCATGCCGCACGTCATGTGGAATTTGCAGGGCGAGATGGCTCCGGTCTACAAAAAAGTGGGTGAACACGAAGTCATTGATCGTCTTGAATTGATCAAACCGGGTAGCGTAACGCTCGCCGAATACGACGCCATGGTCGGTGACCTGGTCAACTATCTGGTATGGATGGGCGAGCCCGACCAACTCAAGCGCAAGCAGCTCGGCATTATTGTTCTGGCTTTTCTGGCGTTCTTCTTTGTAGTGGCCTACTACCTGAAGAAAGAGTTCTGGAAAGATATTCACTAAGCCAGCTCATGCGGTTTAGCCAACAGCCGGACTGAGTCCGGCTGTTGGCTTTTATTGATTTGGTACGAATCAGTGTGCAAGAACAGGTTGCCGACACACATTCAGAATGCGTGTAAATGCACTGCGTATTGGATTAATAAAGAATTTGCTCGGCTGTTGTTGCATGAAAATTGAATTGCCTGGGTTTCCATGCAACAAGTATCAAACACACGTAACACCTTAGGGAGCCCCCACCATGATGACCTTGTATTCTGGCAGTACTTGCCCATACAGCCACCGCTGCCGCATCGTCCTGTTCGAGAAGGACATGGATTTCGAAATCATCGATGTGGACATGCATAACAAGCCGGAAGAAGTGGCCAGCATCAGCCCCAGCGGAAAAATGCCGGTGCTGATCGAGCGCGATCTGATTTTGACCGAGTCCAACATCATCAATGAGTACATTGATGAACGCTTTCCGCATCCGCAGCTGATGCCACCGGATCCTGTCATGCGTGCGCGTGCTCGGCTGGTGCTATTCAACTTCGAGCATGACTTGTTTACCCATGTGAACACCCTGGAGCACAGCCTGGGCAAAGGATCGGACAAGGCGCGCGTGGAAATCCGTGACAGCCTGTCGCAACTCACGCCCATCCTGACCAAGCAGAAGTATTTGATGAATGATGAGTTTTCCATGCTGGATGTGGCGATTGCCCCGCTGTTGTGGCGTCTTGAGCATTACAACATTGAACTGCCGAAAGTGGCCGCACCCGTGCTCAAGTACCGCGAGCGCCTGTTTAGCCGGCCGGCCTTTATCAATGCGCTGACGCCCACTGAAAAAGCGCTGCGTAAGTAAAAGGGCGGGGCATTGGCCGAAATTTCAACCAAACCTTATCTGATCCGTGCACTCTATCAATGGTGTGCGGATGCGGGGTATACCCCGCAATTGCTGGTTGCGGTAGATAACCATACGCGGGTGCCGCAAGCCTTTGTAAAAGAGGGCAAAATCGTCATGAATATCAGCGCGGGCGCAACCCGCAACCTCAAACTGGATAACGACTGGATCCAGTTTTCAGCACGTTTCGGGGGAATTTCGCATGAAATTTCCATACCGGTTGATCGCGTTGCCGCCATTTTTGCGCGCGAAAACGGACAGGGTTTGCATTTTGAGCCTATCAATGCAGGTGAGTCGCCCGATGACCCTGGATCGCCTTCATCACCGGACGATGCACCGGTTCCTCCCAAGGGCAAGCCCACGTTAAAAGTCGTCAAGTAAGTAGTGAATCTAGCGGCGGCATCGTTATAATGTCGCCCGCGTTGCCGCTTTAGCTCAGATGGTAGAGCAACCGCCTTGTAAGCGGTAGGTCGTCAGTTCGATTCCGACAAGCGGCACCACCCAAACAACTAAAACCCGCATCCAGCAATGGCATGCGGGTTTTTCATTTTTTGGTTGGGATGTTCGGTGGGTGCCATGGCTGACTTCTTCCAGTTTGCAATAGAAGCGAGACGCGAAGGCAAGCCGAAGACAGTGCTGTAGCACGGCAGAGCGTGGTTGTTGCCGACTTGTCGGCTTTAGTGCGTGGTTGTTGCCGCTTCAGCGGCTTTACAACCA
>JAAFGW010000068.1 GCA_010365175.1 Sulfuriferula multivorans
GTCCAAGAAGGTGTTCGTACAGCACGGTGTCTTTCATGGCTCAATCAATCAATTTGTAAAACCGGATTTTGCTGGAGTGAATGAAAATTCACAGGGGAATCGATGAAGAACCTGATTAACAAGGGTGCAATCTTGAATGGTTTTTTTAAAGCGATCTTCATGTTATCGAAGTACCACCCGCTCCACGACATAAAGCAAGGCAATGATCAGCCCTGCGATAATTGAGAAGCGCAGTACGCGTCCGACGTAACGCAAATATTTTCGGTTTCCGGTGAACAACCACGCCAAACCAAGCGCCACCACCGCAACAAGCAGCGCAACGATCATCAGGCGAATGGCGATCATCAGGCGATAAGAGGATGCAAACGCTGGAAGGCGTCAGGGACGTCTTCGATCTGCTCGAAGCTGACGCTTTCCCAGGATTCCTGATGCTGCAGCAATTCGCGCAACAGCATATTGTTCAACGCGTGGCCTGATTTGTAGGCTTCAAAGGCGCCAATAACAGGGTGGCCCAATAAATACAGGTCACCGATGGCATCGAGCACTTTGTGTTTAACAAACTCATCGTCGTAACGCAGACCATCCTGATTCAACACGCGATACTCGTCCATGACGATGGCATTGTCGAGCGACCCCCCCAAGGCCAGACCATTGTTGCGCAGGGCTTCTACCTCATGCATGAAGCCAAAGGTGCGGGCGCGGGAGACTTCCTTGGTATAGGCATTGTCGGCAAAGTCGATGCTGACGGTTTTACCGCTTTTCTCGAACACGGGATGCTTGAAATCAATGGTGAATTCAACCTTGAATCCGTTATGCGGCACAAAGCGCGCCCACTTGTCGCCCTCGCGCACTTCGATCGGCTTGATGATGCGTACGTATTGCTTGGCGGCATCCTGCTCAATGATGCCGGCGGACTGCAGCAAAAACACAAACGGCGCCGAAGAACCGTCCATGATGGGAATTTCGGGGCCAGTCAGATCAACAATCAGGTTGTCGATGCCGAGGCCCGCGAGCGCGGACATCAGATGCTCGACGGTGGACACGCGGGCGCGACCCGATTCGAGCATGGAACACAACCGGGTGTCGGTGACCAGATAGGGGTCAGCTTTGAGTTCAGCGGGGGGATCGAGGTCCATCCGCCGGAACACGATGCCGGAATTGGGTGCAGCCGGGCGCAAGGTCATCTCGACCTTGATGCCGGAATGCAGGCCCACGCCTGTGGCGCGGACGGAAGTTTTGAGGGTGCGCTGCTTGATCATCCTGTCATTTTTACCGGTCGCAGGGGGAGGGCGAGAAGAGTGGGGGGTACCGAGCTTATGAGCACGGTACCCTGATTGGGTTCACCTTTTCCCCCGCTTCTCAATCAGCCTGACGACGCAGAAACGCCGGAATATCCAGCGTGTCGATGCCGGAATCGGTCATCGCCTGAATGGTGCGCGAACGACGGCTGGTCATCACGCTGGGCAGCTCTTCACTATTACCCACCGTCATCGGCGCATCATCGGTGCCGGTACGGATGATCTGCATCGGTTTGGGTTGCGAGCGTGACACGGGGTTGCCCAGGCCGGTTGCGACCATGGTGACGCGCAACGATTCACCCATTTCATCGTCAAGAACCTGGCCAACGATGACGCTGGCTTCTTCAGCAGTGAACGCCTTGATGGTGTTCATCACCTCGTGAATTTCACGCATCTTCACGCTTGACGAAGCGGTGATGTTGACCAGTACGCCACGGGCGCCTGCCAGATTGACGTCTTCCAGCAGCGGGCTGGCAACGGCCTGTTCGGCGGCGATGCGCGCGCGGTTCTCGCCGCTGGCTTCAGCCGATCCCATCATGGCCATGCCCATTTCGCTCATCACGGTGCGCACGTCGGCAAAATCGACGTTGACCAGGCCTGGGCAGTTGATGACTTCAGCAATGCCGCCGACCGCGCCGTGCAGCACATTGTTGGCTGCCTTGAAAGCGTCGAGCATCGACACATCATCGCCCAGCACTTGCATCAGCTTTTCGTTGGGGATGATGATCAGCGAATCAACATGACGTGCCAGTGCCTCAATGCCAGCGTTGGCGGCGCGAACCCGTTTGCCTTCGAACAAAAAAGGCTTGGTGACGACGGCCACGGTGAGGATGCCCAATTCCTTGGCGACTTCTGCCACCACGGGGGCAGCTCCGGTGCCGGTACCACCGCCCATGCCGGCGGTGATGAACAGCATGTCAGCACCGTCGATCAGTTCGGCGATACGCTCGCGATCTTCCAACGCGGCTTCACGGCCGATGTCCGGATTGGCGCCTGCGCCCAAACCCTTGGTCACGCCATTGCCGAGTTGCAGCTGCAACTTGGCCTGGTTGCGCTTCAGCGCCTGCGAATCGGTGTTAATGGCGATGAACTCCACGCCAGTCAAACCCGAACTGATCATGTGGTCAACTGCGTTACCACCGCATCCGCCCACACCAATCACTTTAATCACCGCATCCTGGGTGTCTACATCCATCAGTTCAAACATATTGCTCTCCTTTTTACCCAATCAAAAACCACACTCTTGAATCTTTTGATGTGTTTGCCGCGATGTGTATACGCATTTGGCACGACCATCAAATACCGTTTCAACGTCGCCTGTATTAACCTTCGGCGCCGTCAGAAATTACCTTTAAACCAGCTCTTCATCCGTTCCAGAATATCCTTGATGCTGTTGCCTGACAGCTTGGGCGCACCCCGCCCGCGTGCCTCCAGCCCTGCCAGCAGCAGGCCCATGCAGGTGGCATAGCGCGGGTTGTGCATCACTTCGGCCAGCCCGCCTTCGTAGCGTGGCCAGCCCATGCGCACCGGCATGTGAAACACTTCTTCACCCAGTTCGACCATGCCCTGCATCCCCGCTGAACCGCCGGTAATGACGATGCCGGACGACAACAGCTCCTCGAAGCCACTGCGGCGCAATTCAGCCTGAACCAGCGAGTACAGTTCTTCCATGCGGGGCTCGATAAACTCTGCCAACGTTTGTTTGGACAAGGTGCGCGGTGGACGGTCACCAATCCCGGGCACTTCGATCATGTCGCGCGCATCGGCCAACTGTCGCAACGCGCAGCCGTAGCGCACCTTGATGTCTTCGGCTTCCTTGGGCGGCGTGCGCAGCGCCACCGCGATGTCGTTGTTGACCTGATCGCCAGCAACTGGAATCACAGCGGTATGCCGTATCGCCCCGTTGGTGAATACGGCGATATCAGTGGTTCCTCCGCCGATGTCGACCAGGCACACACCCAGTTCTTTTTCGTCTTCGGTGAGCACCGCCATCGCTGAAGCCAGCGGCTGCAGCACAAGGTCATCGACTTCCAGCCCGCAACGGCGCACGCATTTAATGATGTTCTGCGCTGCGGATACGGCACCGGTGACGATGTGCACTTTGACTTCGAGCCGGACTGCGCTCATGCCCAGCGGGTCGCGCACGTCTTCCTGGCCATCAACAATGAATTCCTGCGGGATGGTGTGCAGCACCTGCTGGTCAGTTGGAATGTTGACCGCACGGGCTGTTTCCACAACCCGGTCAACATCCATCTGACTGATTTCCTTGTCCTTGATGGCGAACATGCCGTGCGAGTTGAAGCTCTTGATGTGACTGCCCGCGATGCCGGTATAGACCTCGCGAATCTTGCAGTCCGCCATCAGTTCGGCTTCTTCAAGCGCGCGCTGAATTGCGTTGACGGTCGCTTCGATATTGACCACCACGCCCCGTCTCAGTCCCTTTGATGGGTGTGTGCCCATGCCGATGATTTCCAGTTCGTCTTCTTCGTTGATTTCGGCAACGATGCACACGATTTTGGAGGTGCCGATATCGAGGCCGACGACCAGGTTTTTAGGGTCTCTTGGCTTACTCATATTGCGTGGCACTCATGTTGTACTCGATTTGAATGGGGATACGCCGCGGGGCATCCGTATGGCGAAACCATCTGGGTAACGCAAGTCAACAGTGACGGGGTGCACTGTGGGTGCAGGTTCAGCCGGGGTTTCAGTCACACTTGATTCCACCGTGGTTTTAGCCGCTGTGGTTTTAGTCGCGGCGGGGTTTTCAAACAGGCGCGGATAAAACGCAACAAAACGAGATAGGCGAATCGTGGACTGTTCACGACCCAGCGCAATCTGCAACCCGTTGTCCAGACGAATGCGCCATGCCCGGCGCGGCGACAGGTGTAATTCGTCGATTGTCATGCCCAAAGGCGTCAAGGCGGCCTGATAGCTGCGGTATGCCGTCACCACTTCGGCGCTGCTTTCCTCCGGCCCAGACAAACGGGGCAGGGGTTGATTAAGTGCTGCCACGAACACTTCGCCCGCTTCACTCACCAACGCGGTATCGTTCCAGCGGGCCAGCGGCACATGCTCAACCAGAGATACGACCAACGTATCGGGCCAACGGCGTTCAACCCGAGCCTCGCGAACCCACGGCAACTTTTCCAGACTGCTACGAACACGTTCGAGGTCAACCGTAAAGAAAGTGCCTCGCACCCGGCGTTCGGCGACCAGCCGGATCTGCGCTTCGGTCACATGCGCCATCGGCGTTTTCACATCAATGTTATGCAGGGCAAACAACGGTTGCGCTGCAACCCAATTAACCACGCCATAAGTCAGCAGACCCAACGCGCCCCACGTCAGCACGCGCGCAAGCTGGCACATGGGGTGAGCGGCGAGTTCGGCGGGGGTACTCATGCCAGCGTCTGCTCCAGAATTTGCATGCACAACGTATCGAAGTCCAGACCCGCCGCGCGGGCGGCCATCGGCACCAGGCTGTGATCGGTCATGCCGGGGGACGTATTCGCTTCCAGCAAATAGGGGTTGCCGAGGCTGTCCAGCATGATGTCCACGCGTCCCCAGCCGCGCCCACCAATCAAGCGAAATGCTTCCAGCGCCAGTTGCCGCAATGCCATTTCTTGTGACTCCAGCAGGCCCGCTGGACAGTGGTACTGGGTATCGTTGCGCAGATACTTGGCTTCGAAGTCGTAAAAGTCTCTGTCTTTGGCGGGTTCCAGATGAATCAGCGGCAGAGCGGTTCCTCCGAGTATGCCGACGGTGAACTCGGCACCATCGATAAACCGTTCGGCCAACACCAACGGATCGTGTTCGGCGGCGAGCTCATACGCTGCTTGCAGCGTGCCCGGCTCGGTCACCTTGCTCATGCCGATGCTGGATCCTTCACGCGCAGGCTTCACAAAAATCGGCAGACCCAGTTTTTTTTCCACCGCAATAAAGTCGCTTGCAGCGTTAAGCATTTCCCAGTCAGCCGTGGGCAGGCCGGCGGCGCGCCACAACAGTTTGGTGCGCCACTTGTCCATCCCCAACGCCGAAGCCATGACGCCGCTTCCGGTGTAGGGGATATTGAGCAACTCAAGTGCACCTTGCATGCAACCGTCTTCTCCGTAACGACCATGCAAAGCGATGAATACCCGATCGAACTCGCCTGTGATCAGGTCACCAATATTGCGATTGGCCGGATCAAACGGGTGCGCGTCGACGCCTTGACGCGTCAATGCCGCCAACACGGCAGCGCCACTGTTCAACGATACCGGGCGCTCAGCCGATGTTCCACCCAGCATGACGGCGACCTTGCCATACGATTTTTCACGAGCGTTAGCCCGCTGCAAGTCGGAGTCCCCTTGTGGGGCCAAATCCTTCGCCGACGCTATTTCACTCACTGCCGCTCTCCAATAATTCTGACTTCGCGTATCAGCCGCACGTTGGTGCGCGCCTCAACACTTCCTTCCACATGTTCAATCAGGCGCTCGATGTCAGTTGCACTGGCATTGCCCACATTGACGATAAAGTTGGCGTGCTTTTCTGAAACCTGGGCGCCCCCAATCCGACAACCCTTGAGTCCGCAGCACTCAATCAACCGGGCCGCATGATCACCTGGAGGATTGCGAAACACCGAGCCCGCGTTAGGTAAATTCAGGGGCTGCGACGCAATCCGCTGTTTCAGCAATGACTTGATGGTCTCGCGTGAAGCAAGGCCGTCACCGCGCGGCAATCGAAACCAGCCCCCAATGAACCATTCCTGATCACCATGTTTGAGTGCCACATGGCGATAACTGGTGTTGTACTCATCCGGATAACGCTCGTTGAGTTGGCCTTGCCGATTCAGCGTCTGAACCTGAACCAATTTATCCCAGGTTTCGCCTCCATAGCAGCCTGCATTCATCGCAATTGCGCCCCCGACCGTTCCCGGGATCCCTGCCCAGAATTCGCCGCCGACCAGATTGTTATTGGCTGCAAACCGTGCGAGTTTCGGAGAGGCGACCCCCGCCTGGGCAAATACCAGAGAAGAATCAGCGTCTGAAGGACCGAGCGGCAAGCCATGCACCCGGCTCTCGATTGAGATTTTCTTGAGCACGCCGTGCAACATGATCACCACACCGGAAACGCCGCCGTCGCGCACCAACAAGTTACTGCCCAGCCCGACCATATGGATGTCTTCACGCAACGGAACCGAACGCACCAGCCAGGTCAAGTCTTCCAGATCGGCCGGGATGTAAACCCGTTTGGCTGCCCCGCCCGCACGCCACGACACATGCTTTTTCATCGGCTCGTTGTGAAGGAAGTACCCACGCAACGTCGGAGGGGCGCCGCCGCCCAAATCCATTTCGCTCATCCGGAAGTTATGCCGCATGCGACTCTCCCAACATTGGCGCCACATGGCCGATGCTGCCCGCGCCCATAATCAGCACCACATCGCCATCCTGCACGAGGTCGTGCACGGCTTCAGGCAGATCGTCGACGTTTTCCACGAAAATGGGTTCAACCTTGCCCACCACCCGCACCGCACGTGCAAGTGCCCGACCATCCGCCGCTACGATCGGTGCTTCTCCAGCGGGATACACTTCGGTCAGTATCAGCACATCGGTCTCCGACAGTACTTTGACGAAATCCTCGAAGCAGTCGCGGGTTCGGGTATAGCGATGCGGCTGAAATACCAGCACCAGACGCTGTCCCGGGAAAGCGCCACGTGCTGCAGATAAGGTTGCGGCCATTTCAACCGGGTGGTGGCCGTAATCATCGACCAGTAGAAAATGACCGCCAGACTTGGCTGGCAAGTCTCCATACCGTTGAAAGCGCCGGCCCACGCCGTGGAATTCAGCCAGCGCTTTAACGATGGAAGCATTGCTGGCGCCGACTTCGGTCGCCACTGCAATGGCCGACAAGGCATTCAGCACGTTGTGCATGCCGGGATGATTCAGCACAATATCAAGATCAGCCATGCCTTCACGCCTGACGGTAAAGCGCATTTTGTCATTTTCGAAACGCGCATCGATTGCCCGCACTTGTGCCGATTCGTCGAACCCATACGTGGTGATCGGCTTGGTGATACGGGGCATGATTTCGCGCACATTGGGGTCATCGACACACAACACCGCCATCCCATAAAAAGGCAGGCGCTGGCAGAAGTCGACAAAGGCCTGTTTCAGTCGTTCGAAATCGTGGCCGTAGGTGTCCATATGATCGGCGTCGATGTTGGTGACGATTGCAATCACAGGTGTCAGATAAAGGAACGACGCGTCGGACTCGTCCGCCTCGGCCACCAGAAAGTCGCCTTGACCCAGCCGCGCGTTGGCGCCGGCGGCGGTCAACCTGCCTCCGATCACATAGGTCGGGTCCATCCCAGCTTCACCCAGTATGCTGGCGACCAGACTGGTGGTAGTCGTCTTGCCATGCGTGCCGGCGACCGCTATGCCCTGCTTCAGGCGCATCAATTCGGCCAGCATCAGTGCGCGCGGCACGATGGGAATTTTTCTGTCGCGGGCAGCCACCATTTCAGGGTTATCTTCCGCCACCGCGGTCGACACCACGACGGCATCCGCACTCGCAATGTTGTCAGTAGCATGGCCGCAGTGAATGCGCGCACCCATTTTTGCCAGCCGCTGCGTCACGACGTTGTCGGCCAGATCCGAACCTGACACGGAATAGCCCAAGTTCAGCAACACTTCGGCGATGCCACACATGCCGACGCCGCCAATCCCGATGAAATGAATATGTTTGACCGCGTGCTTCATCGCGCGAGCGCCTCACAAATATCAGCAACCTGTCGGGTTGCATCGGGCTTGGCCAACGCCAAGGCTTTCTCGGACATGATCGCAAGCGCGGTGCGATCCAACCCCCCAATCAACTCAGCCAGTTTTTCCGCGCTTAAATCTTTTTGCTGTATTAGCCATGCGGCACCGGCCAGGCTCAGAAATTCTGCGTTTCCGGTTTGATGATCGTCTACCGCAAAAGGGAAGGGCACCAATACCGCCGGCACCCCTGCGCAAGCCAGCTCGGCTACCGTCATTGCACCAGCACGGCAGATAGCGAAATCGCATACGCGATACGCGTCTGCCATATCTTCGATGTAATCACAGACTTCAGCCTCGACACCGGTGGCGGCATAGTTCGCGCGCAACACATCGAGGTGCTGGCGTCCCGACTGATGCACCACCAGCGGGCGTTTATCGACCGGCAACAACGCCAGCGCCTTCGGCACCAGATCATTCAGCGCCGATGCGCCCAGGCTGCCGCCCACCACCAGTAGGCGCAATGGGCCGCTGTACAGCGTCCGGGTTGTGGTGGCGATGTCCGTGCGCACCGGGTTTCCCACCCATTCAGTCGCAACGTTACGACACGGTATGGGCTTGTCTGCCGCATTCTTGAATGCCTGCGGGAAAGCGGTCAGTACCCGGTCAGCCAGGCAGGCCAATAGTCGGTTGGTAAGGCCACCGACTGAATTCTGCTCGTGAATGACCAGCGGACGATTCAACAGACTCGCCATCATGCCGCCGGGGAAGGCCGTGTAGCCGCCCATGCCCAACACCACATCCGGCCGGCGTTGCAGAATGACGCGCACACTCTGGCCGAAAGCGACCAGCAGCATCAATGGCAACAGCAGCTTCTTCAACACGCTCTTGCCGCGCATGCCGCCCATCGACACCCACACCATCTCGATACCGGCCGCAGGGACCACGCGCGCTTCAAGCCCCGCACGCGTACCCAGCCAGAACACTTCCCAGCCGCGCGCGCGCAGCGCGTCAGCCACGGCGAGCGCGGGGTAGACATGGCCGCCGGTACCACCAGCCATGACCATGAGGGTGCGATTCACAGTGGTCATCAGAAGGTTTTCCCCCGCATCATCTGTCGGTGTTCCCAGTCGATGCGCAACAGCACAGCGATTGCCAGGCAGTTAGCAACGATGCCGCTGCCGCCAAATGACAGGAAGGGCAGCGTGAGCCCTTTGGTCGGCAGCAGACCCACATTCACACCCATGTTGATGAGCGCCTGAACGCCGAGCCAGATGCCAATGCCCTGTGCCACCAGCGCGCAGAAATTGCGTTCAAGTTGAGCAGCACGATGGCCGATCATGAATGCTTTAATGATGAGCCAGGCGAACAGGCCGACTACGATGACTACGCCGACAAAGCCGAGTTCTTCAGCGATCACAGCGAGTAAAAAATCGGTGTGCGCTTCGGGCAAATAGAACAATTTCTCCACGCTGCCGCCGAGCCCCAAGCCTATCCATTCGCCCCGGCCAAACGCAATCAGCGCGTGTGAAAGTTGATAACCTTTGCCGTAGGGATCGGCAAAGGGGTCCATAAAACCCAGGATGCGTTGCATCCGGTATTCCGACGTGAAAATCAGCAGGGCGAATCCAAGCAGCAGCACCACCATCAACCCGGCGAAAACTTTCCAGTTGAGCCCGCCCAAAAACAGGATGCCCATGGCAATCGAAACGATCACCACAAATGCGCCAAAATCGGGTTCATTCAATAACAGCGCACCGGCCAGCATCATCACCGCAGCCATCGGCATGAAGCCCTTCTTGAAGTCATGCATGAAGGCGGCCTTGCGGGTGGTGTAGTCAGCCGCATACAGCACGGCAAGAAACTTCATCAGCTCGGATGGCTGCAGATTGGCGAAGCCAAGCGGAATCCAGCGACGACTGCCATTGACCTCGCGTCCGATGCCGGGAATCAGCACCACCACCAGCAACAACAGACCCGCCAGAAAAAGAAATGGGGCCGCCTGTTGCCATACCCGCATCGGCACCTGAAAGGCACCAATACCGACGCCCACACCCAATGCGATGAAGACGCCCTGCCGAATCAAATAGTATTCACCGTTGCCGCCGGTGTAGCGGGCCGCTTCAGCAATCGCGATTGATGCGGAATAAACCATTACCAGGCCGATTGCCAACAATCCCATAGCCAGCCACAGCAGACCGAAATCAAGTTCAGCACTGGGTTTGGGGGCACGGGCAGCGTATAACATCAGTGACCCGTCCTTGTCGCCGCCAGTGTGTTCACAGCCTCAACGAACACTTCGGCACGATGAATATAGTTGCGAAACATATCGAAGCTGGCGCATGCGGGGGACAGCAACACGGCGTCACCGACATGAGCCAGGCACTGCGCTTTCTCGACGGCTTCACCCAGGCTGGCAACCGGATACACTTCCACCCCACTGCCTTCTATTGCAGCGGCGATTAACGGAGCGTCGCGCCCTATCAACACTACCGCGCGGGCGTTGGCCGTTACCGCTGCCTTGAGTGGACTGAAGTCCTGACCCTTGCCTTCGCCCCCCAAAATAACTACCGCACGACGGTCGCCCAACCCATAGAGTGCCGCTTCGGTTGCACCGACGTTGGTGCCTTTGGAATCATCGTAATAGGTGACGCCCTCAATTTCGGCGACCTTTTCCACCCGATGCGGCAGCCCCTTGAAATGCGCCAGTCCCCGCAGCAAGGACTCGATGGGTTTGCCCAGCGTGCGTGCTAACGCCAACGCTGCCAAAGCATTGGCGCCGTTGTGCAAGCCTGCGACAGGTAAAACTGACAGAGGAATCAGCATTTCATCGCCCATGCACAGCTCGTTTTCACACAGGCCGAAATCATCCCCGCTCGGGCAGCTATCCAGACCAAACGTGACGACTTCCCGCCCGGGTATCGCCATCGCCATGCTGCGCGCATCGTCTCGATTCAAAACCTGTATGCCGTTGCCGCTGAATATCCGTGCCTTGGCTGCCGCATAGGCATCCATGTCGTCATAACGATCCATATGATCTTCCGACAAATTGAGCATGGTGGCGGCAGTGGCGTTAAGGCTTTGCGTCGTTTCCAGTTGAAAGCTGGACAGCTCAAGAACCCATACCTGCGGCGCAGGTGCTGTGTTCTGTTCGACGTCAAACAACGCGTCCAGCACCGGTTGGCCAATATTGCCTGCCACACAAGTGCTCAACCCGGCCATGCGACACATGTCTCCGCACATCGCAGTCACCGTACTTTTACCGTTGCTGCCGGTGATCGCAATCACCCGCATCGGTCCACCCGAGTCGGCCGACTGGGCAGTTTGCTGGTTCAACGCGGCAATGGCGCGCGCAAATAACTCGACGTCACCAACGGCCTCAACGCCCGCAGCAATGGCGCGTGCGACGGCGGGCTCACGCAGTGGAACGCCTGGGCTTATGACGAGCAGCTCTGCGGATTGCAGGCGCGCGTCCTCAAACGGGCCGGTGTAGAGCGGAACCTGCGGCAACATCTCAGCCAGATGCGCTGCCTGAGGCGGTGCCGCGCGGCTATCGGCCACACTCACCTGCGCGCCGCGCGCCGTCAACCAGCGCGCGCAC
>JAAFGW010000069.1 GCA_010365175.1 Sulfuriferula multivorans
CGAGCGCGACCTCGAGCTCCTTCACAAACAATCCCTTGCCGCCGATTTTAGACAGTGTGACATCGAGGATCTGATCGCCACGTGTGGTCATGCCAAGAATATTCACGGTGCATGCGGGATGCAACACCCGCAGGCGGTCACGGATATGCTCGGCCTGCCACATGGCAAGGGCACTTTCACGAGAAGCGATGGTCAAGATGTGCATGGCAGTAGGAATTGACTGTTTGATTTAGCTAAAGATAGCGCGAAACTCATAAACATACAGATGCGCCTGCATCCACATGAAAGGACGATCACCATGACGCGACTGATTGCAGCCTGCGCCTTCATTTTAACATGGGGAATCCCCCTGTCTGGACCTGCCAGCGCAGGGAGCGAACTCGTCCACGCAAGCAATTTCAAGGCTGATTCGCGTATTTCTGTGCAGCGCAGAGCGCCTGTTCTGGTGCTTTTTTCAAGCCCGGCATGTCACTACTGCGAGCAGGTCAAACAGATTTATCTGCTGCCCATGCAGAAAGACCCTGCCTACCGCAACAGAGTGATCATTCGTGAAGTCACCGTGGGTTCCAACGCACCCATAACGGATTTTGATGGCAGCGCCACCACCGAAGGCGCGTTTGCTGTCTTCAACAAGGTATCCATCGTACCCACGGTCAAGGTGTTCGACACGCACGGTACCGAAACCAGCGAGCCCATAGTCGGCCTGCTGATCGCGGACTTCTACTTTGGTTATCTGGAGGCGGCTATCGAAGAAGGTACGCGCAAGATACGCGGCAGCTAAGCGCCGGTAACGAAATAATTGGACATTTGGCCGCTGGCTTGGGATGCGATGCCAGGCGCGGCGTGCGCCGTGTAGCGAGCCACACAAGCGATTCGCAACGACGCAGCGCGCCCAAGCCCAGCGAGTCAAATGTTCATGTTATTGAGGAACAGGCTCTAAGCTCTGCCATACCGGTCATCCGCTTTAAATATGCGGTGTACCAGCGAAAAATGTTTCGCTTTGAGCGCCCATCGAGTCAAACATCACGATATTCGAGCGTAGTCGTACTAAAATCCCCGCCATGCAGGGAGCGCCCACGTGAAAACCTTATTGGCTGATGACCATCCCTTGATGCGTGAAGGCGTGCGTCAAGTGCTGGCACAACTCGAACCGGCCGTCGAGATCATCGATGCGCACGATTACCCCAGCCTGTTTGCGCAAACGGCCGCACATGCCGACCTTGATCTCGCTGTGGTCGACCTGAATATGCCCGGATTTGTTGGGATGCAAGGAATCACCCAGTTTCGCAGCCGCTTTCCGGATATTCCCCTCGTGGTGTTGTCCGCGTCGGAATCGCCGCATGACATTCGCAGCGCACTGGAAGCTGGTGCACTGGGCTATATCCCCAAGGCCACTTCCACCACCATGATGTTGGCGGCCTTGCGTCAAGTGTTATCCGGCGATTTGTATATGCCCGCATGTCTCGGTGACAACGGTTTGCACGCCGTGGCACCTGCTGATTTCGAAGACCTGCAACACAGCGGGCTCACTGCGCGTCAACTTGAAGTGGCGCGCCTGCTCGCGCAAGGTTGTGCGAACAAGGCCATCGCCGGCATGCTGGCGATGTCGGAAAGTACCGTAAAAGTTCACATTTCCGCCATCTTCCGTGCCTTCAAGGTCACCAACCGCACCGAAGCCGTGCTGGCCATCCAGCGGCAAATTCAATCCGCGTAGATTAACGTGGGTTTTTTCCGCAAGTCTCTCAGTCGTCTGCCGCTCTACAGCATCCGCAGCCGAATGCTGATGATTGCCCTGCTGCCCGCCTTGCTGACTGAGTTTGGCATGGTGGCCTACTTCACAACTCTGACGCTCGCGACAGCTGAAGAGGCCTTGCAATCCCGAGCCTATAACGCAGCACGCCATCTATCCGATACGCTGCCGTTTTTGCTGCTCAATGGAAATACGGAGCGGACCATCGTCCTGCTTGAAGCTGAATCCGAAAAAAGCAGGTTGTCGTTTGTTCGTATAACCGACTCCAGCGGTCAGCTGATCGCCCACACCGGTGACGTCACACACAACCAATCTCCAGCAAACTATTTCAGCCAACGTGCCGAGATTCGTTTTCCTGCTGCAGATTATCTGAGTGACCATCCAGCTGATACCCCCGTGCGTGCTTCCAATGCCTTGCTTGGTCGGGTTGAAGTTGGCGTCTCGTTAGATCAAATCAGCTTAATCAAACGCAACACCTTGATTCAGGGGGCACTCCTGATGCTGCTGGCATTCATTATCACCGGCGCGTTGGCATGGCGACTGTCCATTCGCCTGGCTGGACAGTTACGGCATGTAGGGCAGGTCGTTGGACGGCTCGCCTGTGATGATCTGGCTGTGCGTACCCAACTGCCTCCTGTGGGCGAAGTTGGCGCACTGGCAGCCGGGGTCAACAACATGGCCGAAGCCTTACAGACACATCGCGGCGAACTGGAAAAAAGAATCCGAGCAGCCACCGCCGATCTCGCCGCCAAAAAGGACATGGCCGAACGCGCCAATTTTGCCAAGTCTCGATTCTTTGCTGCTGCCAGCCACGATCTGCGGCAACCCCTGCATGCGCTCTCATTATTTGTCGCCGCGCTCAAGACGCGAAATCAACAACCCGAGACGCAAACCCTGATCGACAACATCGAAGCGGCAACCGCTGCCATGGAGTTGCTGTTTAATTCACTGCTTGATATTTCCCGCCTGGATGCTGGAACAATCGAAGCGCATCCAGAACACTTTTCACTACGAAAATTGCTGGGTGAAATTGACAAGCAGTTCAGCGCGCTGGCTGCGGAAAAACAACTGCGGCTGCGGTTTCGCCCCTGCGATGTCACGCTTTACAGCGACCCGCTACTCATCGAACGCATCCTCGCCAACTTGATCGCCAACGCGATCCGCTACACCGATGACGGCGGCATACTGGTGGCATGTCGTCGCCGAGGACGCATGCTGCGACTGAGCGTGTTCGATACCGGGCGCGGCATTCCGCCCGACCAGCTGGAAAGCGTTTTTCAGGAATTCGTTCAGTTGCACAATTCTGCACGAGACCGCAGCAAAGGGTTAGGGCTGGGGCTCGCCATCGTTTCACGCCTGGGCCGCTTGCTCGGCCACCGGATCGACCTCCAATCGCGCCCGCAGCATGGATCGATCTTCAGCATTGATGTGCCCTGTGGTGAGGCGCGGCTGATTCAGATGCCCATGCCGACCAACGCACCTGGACCCATCCCTGGCGATGCGCTGGTTGTTCTGGTCGACGATGAGAGTGCAATTTTACGCGGCATGGCCGAGCTGTTCGACAACTGGAATATTGATCTGGTCACGGCACACAGTGCGGATGAAGCCCTGCAATGGCTGGACGCCCTCGGCCGGGTACCGGATGTCATCGTGTCGGACTACAGGCTTCCTGACGACCAGGATGGCATCGAAGTGATAACCCGAATAAGACAAAAGTATGACCGCAATATTCCGGCGATTCTGGTCACCGGCGATACTGCGCCCGACACCATTCTGCATATTAGCCGCGCTGGATTCCCGTTACTGCATAAACCCCTTCGTCCTGCCAAGCTGCGCGCGTTGCTCACCCATTTAATCCAGCAAGCACGCACAACAGCTGTGGGATAATTCACGGCCTTCATCGTTCTTAACCCAACTGTTCTTAACTCAACCAGCGGGACACTCAGCACACATCATGCATCTGCACATCTTAGGTATTTGCGGCACGTTCATGGGCGGCCTTGCTGCGATTGCGCGCGCCGCCGGCCACACTGTCACCGGTTGTGATGCCAACGTCTATCCTCCGATGTCCGACCAGCTGCGTGCCCTGGGTGTCGAATTGATCGAAGGCTGGGACGCCAGCCAGATTGACCGAAATCCCGATATGTTTGTGGTTGGCAATGTGGTCATGCGAGGCAACCCGTTGATGGAAGCCATACTCGACCGCAACCTGCCCTACACGTCCGGTCCGCAATGGCTGGCGGATAACGTTCTGCACGACAAATGGGTGCTGGCCGTTGCCGGCACCCATGGCAAGACCACCACCTCGGCCATGCTGGCGTGGATACTTGATGATGCAAAGATGCGTCCCGGCTTTCTGATCGGCGGCATTCCACAAAATTTCGGCATCTCTGCGCGGCTGACCGATACGCCCTTCTTCGTCATAGAAGCCGACGAATACGACACCGCCTTCTTCGACAAGCGTTCAAAATTTGTCCATTACCGCCCGCGTACCGTCATTCTCAATAATCTGGAATACGACCACGCTGATATTTTTCCTGACCTTGCCGCCATCGAAACCCAGTTTCACCATCTGGTTCGTACCATACCGGGGAATGGGCTGGTGGTTGCGCATGGCCGTGATGCCGATCTTGACCGCGTTCTTGAGCGCGGTCTGTGGACACCGGTGGAGCGCTTTGGTGCAGAGCCGAGCGATCAGATCGTCGAAGCGACTGGGTGGACCGCCGGCATCCCCGACGCGAACGGAAGCTTTGACGTTTTTTTCAATAGTGCGCTCCAGGGCCAACTGAATTGGGATCTGATTGGTGAACACAATCGCTTGAATGCGCTGGCTGCTATTGCCGCTGCGCGACACGCAGGCGTCCCTGCTGCAGTCGCTATCGATGCCTTGAGTCGCTTCGAGAACGTCAAGCGCCGCATGGAAAACCGGGGCTCAGTTCACGGCATCACCGTTTACGACGACTTTGCACATCACCCCACGGCCATCACCACCACCCTGGACGGCCTGCGCCAGAAAGTGGGCAAAGCTCGCATCCTCGCCGTGTTGGAGCCGCGTTCAAACACCATGAAACTTGGCATCATGAAAGCCGCTTTACCCGCCAGCCTCGTCAACGCCGACCTCGTCTACTGCTACGACGCCAATCTCGGCTGGGACGCTGCCGAAGCGCTCGCGCCCATGGGCGAACGGGCACGCGTATACGAGAATTTGGACCAGCTCGTCAGTCAACTGGTCCTCGATGCGCGTCCCGGTGACCATGTATTAATGATGAGTAATGGCGGTTTCGGCGGAATTCACGGCAAGCTGCTGGACGCTCTGCATCAGCACTATCACGAAGACATTGTGCTTACACCGATGCATCGATATGGGGGTTACGCCTAAAAATAATTAGAACTTTTTGCCATTCGATGCGTACAAAGCATTCAGCACCCTGAACCGGGACGCCAACCCGACAAAATCACACCTTAATAAAATTTACAATTTGAAGGATCGGCGGCATTTTATAGGTGCCATACTCCGATCCGGTTTCGGTAAACAAAGTGCTGCCCGCGGGTAAGCCTTGATTCTTTGCTTTTAAATCAAATTCTTCACTATTCACAGAAAGACTTCCCCCATGAAAACAAACACATCGACCCTGTTTCTTGTCAGTTTGGTCGCAGCACTCAGTGTAGGGTGCGTGGCAACCCCTCCCACGGTCGGCGACAAAATGATCGCCCAGTCTAAAGACACTCGTGAATTAGGCAAACAATGGCAAGACGGCAAGGATCTGGTCGCACGCGGCGAAAAGATCAAGGCCGATGGCAAGGACATCATCGCGACCGGCGACACAAAGGTTAAAGAAGGCGAACGCCTGATTGCCGAAGGCAACAAAATGATGAGCGAAAGCGAAATGATCTACAAATCGCGTTTCCCCGGCCAGTCGCTGGACCCCAGCAAGCAGTAATCTCTGGTCGCATCACAAGGGCGCAATGGTCATCGGCCGTTGCGCCCTTTGTCTTTTCAGAACTGGCGTGCCACAGGCCATTTCATGAATGTCCCCCACCCCGGTAAAATCTGGAAATGATTGTCTATCTCCACGGTTTCAATTCCTCGCCCGCTTCCGGCAAAGCCAAGCAGCTGGGCGAGTACATGACGGATTTGGGCTGGCTGGCCGATTATTACTGCCCGGCACTGCCTAACAGCCCGCGTGAAGCCATCAACAAAATTGAATCAACACTGGCGAGGAAGCACCCTGCTACGGTCACTGTTGTCGGCAGTTCGCTGGGCGGGTTTTACGCAACTTATCTGGCTGAAAAAAATGGCTGGAAAGCGGTACTGGTCAACCCTGCGGTACACGCACACAAACTTATGCGCACTGCCATCGGCACCCAAACTAACTGGCACACAGGCGAAAAATGGGTCTTGACCGATGCCCATCTGGCCGAAATGGCCGCGTTGGACGTTGCGCACATTACCCGACCCGAACGCTACCTGTTGCTGGCACAAACTGGCGACGAGATACTCGATTACCGCGATGCGGTAACCTACTATGCAGGCGCTACGCAGCTAATTGAAAAGGGCGGCGACCACGGCTTTACCCATTTCGAGCGTCACTTTCAAACCATTCTGGATTTCTGATTTTCCATGCACGTTATTTTTGAAGAAGACGGCCACTTCAAGGCCGGTTCCATCCTGTCCGAATCCGACGCCACAGCGCAGGTTGAAACGGCATCAGGTAAACGCAGCAAAATCAAGGCGGCCAATCTGCTGTTGCGCTTTGTCGCGCCTGCACCGAATGAAGTGATGGCCGAGGCCGAAACCCTTTCGGCCGAACTCGACGCCGACTTTTTGTGGGAAGCCGCAGGCACAGACGAATTCGGTTTCGAACAACTGACCCAGGAATACTACGGCCACACGCCGCGCCCGGCCGAAGCCGTTGCGTTGTTGCTGAAGCTGCACAGCTCGCCGATCTATTTCCACAAAAAAGGCAAAGGCCGCTATCGTCCAGCGCCCACCGAGACGCTGGCCGCAGCCAAGGCCGGGCAGGAGAAAAAACGGCTCGCCGCCGAACGGCAAGCCAACCTGGCTGCAGAACTGACGGCTTTCAGGCTGCCCGAAGAATACGCTTCCCTGGTACCGCGCATTCTGATCGCGCCAGACAAAAACACGCTGGAATACAAGGCGCTGGAAGACGCAGCGGCGGCGACCGGACTGTCTCAGCTGAGACTGATCGAACGCTGCGGCGCGATTCCGTCGACACTCGAGTTTCATCAGGCCTGCTTCCAGCTGGAACACTTTCCGCGCGGCACCGGTTTTACCGAGGTGACCGAACCTGTCGACCCCCCTGCCTTGCCACGCAGCACGGTGCGTGCGTTTTCGATGGACGATGAGGCAACCACCGAAATCGACGATGCCTTGTCGGTGCAATGGCTGGACGACGGCAACATCCGGGTCGGCATCCACATTGCTGCACCCGCACTCGGTATTGCGCCCGGCTCGGAACTCGACAAGGTTGCACGTGAACGGTTGTCGACGGTCTATTTCCCCGGCAACAAGATCACCATGCTGCCAGACGCGCTGATCCACCATTACACGCTGGGCGAAACCCACGATTGTCCGGCCTTGTCGCTGTACCTGGATGTGGCGCCCGATCTGCGCGTGCTGGGCACCGAAACCAGGCTCGAGATGGTGCACATCGCCGACAACCTGCGCCACGAATTACTGGAAGTCGAATTCAATGCCGAGACGCTGCGCAATCCGGACGTGGCCGACTATCCCTACCGCCGCGAGCTTGAATGGCTGCATGACTTTGCCGCAGTACTCGAAGCCGGCCGCGGCAAGGCCGATACGGTCGATCGAGTCGACTACAACTTCAAGGTCGACGGCGAACGTGTCAACATCGTGCCGCGCAAACGCGGCAGCCCGATCGACAAGGTAGTGTCGGAGTTCATGATTTTTGCCAACGCGCACTGGGGCGGGTGGCTGGCTGAAAACAAAATCCCCGGTATCTATCGTGCACAATCGGGCGGTAAAACCCGCATGACGACCTCTCCCGATCCGCACGTCGGTCTCGGGGTCGACCAGTATGCGTGGTCGTCGTCGCCGTTGCGCCGCTATGTTGACCTGGTCAACCAGCGTCAGCTGATTTCGCTGGTGCAGCAAACCGACCCCGCTTACCCACCCCGTAGCGAACAACTGTTCTCGGTGGTACGCGAATTCGAGCTGGCCTACGATGCCTACAATGAGTTCCAACGTCGGCTGGAACGCTACTGGATGCTGCGCTGGCTGATGCAGGAAAGCATCACCGAAGTCACTGCCAGCGTAATTCGTGACGACTTGGTGCGCTTCGACACTCTGCCATTGGTGACGCGTGCCCCCTCGGTCGCCGGGATCGCGCCAGGCGCCAAGGTACGGCTGGCAATTTCGAGTATTGACCTGCTCGATATCAGCTTTCATGCCGAATTACTGGAAACGCTGGAAACGCCGACTGACAGCAGCGCTGTCGTTCCCTAGCAGCCTGTCGGACTTGAAGGAAATCGGCTGCAAATCCGCCTGAGCGATTCATATTTCGCCACTTTTTTGGTCCATAGAACGACTATTGACCTGCAAAAGCGTCAAAATTATGTCCCGTCGGGACGGTATCCCTTGGGGCTGCCCTCGCCCAGCCGGCAATCGCTACGATTCTTCAAGTCCGACAGACTGCTAGAATCAGGCTTACCTTTAAAGTTGACACTCATGGTCACCGCCTCCTCTCCACATCTCGCCGAACCCTCCAAGCAAGGCACGCGCATGGCGCTCGCCATGCTGGCATCGGCCGCGGTGCACGGCATGGTCCTGTCGACCCAGTTTGTGCAGATCAACCCGCGCCTGTTCGAAGACCCGAACCTGCCGATGGAAGTAGTGCTGGTCAACGCCAAAACAGCAGAGTCGCCGCTGAACCCCGATGCACTGGCACAGGTGAATCTGGCGGGCGGCGGCAACACCGACGAAGACCGACGGCTGAAGAGCCCCCTGCCCGCCAGCAGCAAATCACAAACGGGGGCAGAAGAAACCGCATTAAAAGCACGTGTGGCTGATCTGGAGCAGCAGGCTAAAACATTGCTGACCCAGTTAAAGCCCAATGGACAGGTACAAAACACCCCTTTATCCGCTCCACCGACGCCAACCCAACCCAGTATCGATACCAGCCAGATTAACCAGCAAGCACGTGAAATGGCCAATCTACAGGCGCGCATTTCGCAGCAGTGGGACGACTACCAGAAGCGACCCAAGCGTGCTTTTGTCGGCGCCAACGTCAAGGAGTATGCGTTTGCACGCTACGTCGAAGACTGGATCACCAAGGTTGAGCGCGTGGGCAACGTCAACTACCCTGAAGCTGCGCGGCGTCAGGGGATTTACGGCAGCCTCAAACTTACCGTATCAATTTATGCCAGCGGCCGAATCGAAGCGGTGGAAGTGGATCGTTCGTCCGGCTCCAAGATACTCGACGCCGCCGCAGTCAAAATTGTCGAAATGGCCGGCCCGTATGCCGCATTTCCCGACGACATGCGTAAAAAAGCCGATATCTTGTCGATTACCCGTACCTGGACCTTCACCCGCTCCGACCAGCTGGTCGGGACGGAATGATGTAAATTGCCCTGCGCGCAGGTGGTTGCATGTCATATCGTGTTCGCCCCGCCAAACTATCCGATGCGCCTGAACTTGCGCGCCTCACTCTCGAACTCGGCTACACCCACTCCCTCCCTGAAATCGAATCACGGCTTCACGCGTTACTGCTACGCCCAGACCCCTTCATTGCGGTTGCCGTGGGGGATCCAATCCCTCTGCTTGGCTGGATTGCGGCAGAGCGGCGGCTTATTCTTGAGTCGGGTGACATCGTCGAAATTGTTGGTCTGGTGGTCGACACCACCCAACAGCGTGCCGGTATTGGGCGTGCGCTCGTGACCGCCACGGAGCAATGGGCTACTATTGAAGGCGTTTCCACCCTTTGGGTACGTTCAAACGTCGCCCGGACGGCATCTCACCCTTTTTACGAAACCCTTGGCTATGTCCGCATCAAAACACAACATGCCTATGTCAAGGCGCGGGGATTCGACTAGCAGCCTGTCGGACTTACGTCCCCTGATCCCGTAAAATTTGTCCATTCATTTCACTGTTGATGACCATGGCACGCTTCCTTCCGATAGACCGAGACAGCGCTTACCTCTTTCCGCCCTCCGTACAAGACTGGCTGCCCGAGACCCACCTGGCGCGCTACATCGCCAACGTCATTGAAAGTCTTGACCTCTCCGCCATCGAACGTGCCTACGCCGGGCGCGGTAGCGACGCCTACCCCCCCGCCAGTCTGATGAGCCTGCTCATCTACGGCTACGCCACCGGCGTGTTCTCCAGCCGTCGTATCGAGATGGCCACCTACGACTCCGTTGCCTTTCGCTACCTTGCCTGCAACCGTCACCCCGACCACGACACGCTCGCTACGTTCCGCCGCCGCTTCGGCGAGGCGTTCCAGGCGCTCTTCGTACAAGTCCTGCAAATCGCCCAGGCCAACCAGCTCAGTCAATTCGGCACAGTCAGCCTCGACGGCACCAAGCTTCACGCCAATGCCAGCCGTCACAGCGCCCTATCTTATGAACATGCCGGCAAGCTCGAAACCCAGTTGAAGCAGGAAGTTCAGGAACTGCTGGCTCTGGCCGACGCCGCCGACCAAAGCGAGCTATCCGAAGGCTTGAGCGTTCCCGCCGAGATCGCCCGCCGCGAAGACCAGCTTGCCGCCATCGCAGCGGCCAAGGCCAAGATCGAAGCACGTGCGCAGGAACGCTACACCCGCGAGAAAGCCGAGTTCGATGCCAAACTGAAAGTGCGCGAAGCGAAAGCGGCCAAGACCGGCAAGAAACCGGGTGGCAGGCCACCCGCGCCGCCCAGTGCGACCCCGCGTACGGAAGACCAGGTCAACCTCACCGACGACGAATCGCGCATCATGAAAGTATCCGGCGGCGGCTTTGAGCAGAGCTACAACGCCCAGGCGATGGTGGATACCGAAACCATGCTGGTGGTGGTTTGTGCAGTCACGCAAGCGGCCAACGACAAACAGCAAGTGGAGCCGATGTTAAAGAAACTGGGTGCGCTACCAGAAGGGCTGAACGCGCCTTGCACCCTCTTGGCCGACACCGGCTATTTCAGTGCGGACAATGTTGACACCTGCCTCAAAGCCGAGATCGAACCGCTGATTGCGACTGCTCGAGAAGGCCATCACCCGCACTGGAAAGAACGCTTTACCGAGCCTGCGCCGATTGCCGAGAATGCCAGCGCGGTGGACACGATGAAGCATACGCAGAAGACCCGGGCAGGAAAGAAGCGCTATGCGCTACGCAAGCAGACGGTGGAGCCGGTGTTTGGCATCATCAAGTCGGTGATGAAGTTCAGGCAGTTCATGTTGCGTGGTCTGATCAACGTCGGCAACGAGTGGACGCTGGTGTGCATGGCGTGGAATTTGAAACGAATGGCCGTATTGCGCCCGCAATCCGCCCTGAGAGCGTGAAACCGGGCGAAAAAGCACGGAATGTGCAGGATTGCCAGATTGAGGCGCCTAAAGTGATTAAAAAGTGTACAAATCTGATTCCGGGCGGTCGATCCGCGCTCCGTTCGGCTTCAAGTCCGACAGGCTGCCAGTGTTTAATTGCATTAATTTACGTAATTAACTATCATCCGGTTTGATGTACTAAAAACTGGAGTGATGATGGCTCGTGTAGCGGCGAAGGTGA
>JAAFGW010000070.1 GCA_010365175.1 Sulfuriferula multivorans
TCGTAGTTCTTGATTTGTGTCGGTCCGGCCGGCGCCACGTCGATGTATTTGGGGAAGTTCTCGGCCCCGATCCCGCGCCAGCCGGCGTAGGTTTCGCAGACGTGAACCGGAATGCCATCGCGGCTGAGAGTTTCGGCGATTTGATGCACCGCCGGGTGGTCAGTGCGCCCGCCGCTTTGCAAGGCAAACATTTCCTGGCCGTGCGTCACCAATGCCATCGGCAGTGCAGGAAAGCGTACCTTGAGCTTTTCCGAAGCCTGCTTCACCCACGGTAGCGCCACTTCTAATGCGCGAGGGTCCTGGTCAACAATTTCAAACACGACACCGTGGGGAGCGACAGGGCGCGCGAGCAGTTGAGCCAAGGTAAGTGGCGCTGCGGCGGCTGAACTCGTCAGGGCGAGCAGACCGATCCAGACAGGGAGCAAACGAGTGAGTATTGAATTCATGAGGGTTGATGTCAGCGAGGGTTGTGTTGTTTGTGGCGTGCAACGGGGTTTTGGTTCCGTTTTGCGTGCGTGCATTGATCTGCCGGGTGGGAAAACGGATGTGTGCGTCATTTTGTCAGTTCGTTATTGGCCGTGCCACGGTTGCGCAGAATTGGCATGCAACAAGGCTTCAAATTGATCGGCCGGTATGGCTTTGGAGAAGAAAAAACCTTGCGCATAATCGCACCCGGCGTCGGTCAGCAATTTGAGCTGATTGGCTGTTTCCACCCCTTCCGCAATCACTTTGATGCCGAGAGCGTGGGCCATGACAATGATTGCTTGGGAGAGGGCCAGATCGTTAGGGTCGGCCTCGATTTCGCGCACGAAGGATTGGTCGATTTTCAGGTAGTCAATGTGAAACCGTTTCAGGTAGGAGAGTGAAGAGTATCCCGTTCCAAAATCATCGATCGCGATCTGAATGCCTGCCTTGCGGTATAGCGCTAATTTGCTAGTCACATCCGTGACCGCGTTGAGTAGCAAGCCTTCAGTAATCTCGATGGTGATGCTGTCTCCGGGCAACCCCAGTTCGTTTAAATAATCGAACCATGCAGTTATGCTGGCGTCACTTTCCCGAAACTGTTTGGGCGATTTGTTTACGCTGATTTGGAACGCCGGATAGTGCAAGGAGCGCAAGCGTTGTGCCTGGCGCGCCGCTTCTCTGAAGACCCAATCTCCGATGGGAACAATCAATCCGGTTTCTTCTGCCAGCGGAATAAACTCAGCCGGACTGACCAGGCCGCGCTTGGGGTGCTGCCAGCGGATCAGGGCTTCTGCCTTATGGACTTCACCGGTCACCAGATCGACGATGGGTTGGTAATGCACGGAAAACTGATGTGATGCAATCGCTTCGCGTAGATCGGTAATCAAGCGCAGGCGGGTATGGGCGGCCTCCTGTAGGTCCTGTGTGAAGTAGCTGAAGCGGTTGCGCCCCATGTTCTTGGCCACATACAAGGCCTGGTCGGCGTTCTTGAGCAGGCCTTCGGTATCCGCGGCATCTCGCGGATACAGCGTGATGCCGATACTGCCGGTCACATGTATGACCTCATCGCCTAAATGATACGGCTCCGCCAGTTTTTGGAGGATGTTCGCAGCCACGCGCTCAACGCTGATGTGCTCATGCAGTTCCGGCAAAATCACAGTGAACTCGTCTCCCCCCAGGCGCGCCACCATGTCCACCTCCCTCACGCAGGCAGTAATGCGTTGGGCGGCTTCCACCAGCAGAAGATCGCCGATGTGATGACCGAGCGTGTCATTGATTTCCTTGAACAGGTCGAGGTCGATGAACAGGAGTGCGAGCGTCAGGTGGCTACGTTGTGCTTTGTGGATCTCCTGGTCCAGTCGGCCATGGAACATGCTGCGGTTGGGGCGCTGGGTCAGGGCATCGAAATTGGCCTGATGCCAGATGACTTCCTCGGATTGTTTCTTTTCGGTGATATCCAGGAACAATGCCACCCGACGATACACCGATCCATCCGTATTGAGGATCGTGTTGATGGTCAAGTATTTGGCGTGGATTTCCCCATCTTTGCGACGATCCCATACTTCGCCCTGCCACTGGCCCTTGCGATCAAGGGTGTCCCACATGGTTTGATAAAAATCAGGGCCATGGCGACCGGAACTGAACATACTCGGGTCCTTGCCCAATACATCATTCAATTCGTAGCCGGTGATCCGCGTAAAGGCAGGATTAACTGCCACGATGTGATTGTCCGAATCGGTTACCAGCATGCCCTCGCTTGTGTTCTCGTAGACCATGGCGGCCAGCCGCAACGATTCTTCGGCCCGCTTGCGCGCATTCAGTTCTTGCTGCAGTGCTTGCGTGGCTTGTGCCGAGCGCAACTGGCCCATGACCAAAATCCAGGTCATGAGTGACAGTAATAAGCTGATTGCGAAGCCGCCCTGTGCGATGAGTCGTGGTTTGTCCGCTTTCAGTTGGTGTTCCAGGCCAGGGCGTGAACTGACCCGCATGCTCCATGTGTGGTCAGCGATCTCCAGTTGTTGCACTTCTTGAAACAGTGAGCCGGATGGGCCGGTGGCATGTAACACCTTGTTGGTTTTGTAGAGCAGGGTGGTCTCGGCCATTGCTTTGCCATCGAAAATCTCAATATCGAGATTTCCGGTCGTTTTACCGAGGATGCCTCCCATTAACGCTTCAGCACGGAAGGTGGCCACAACCCAACCGGTGATGTAAGACCGGCGCTCGGCAAGGGTGTCGAGGGGCATGCCATTTTGATAGATGGGCAGCAGCATCAGAAAGCCGAATTGTGCTTTTTGGCCGACGTCCTGCACCAAAACCAATCGCCCGGTGATGACGGCGCGATTGGCATCGCGCGCGCGCGCCATGGCGGCACGCCGAATGGGTTCCGAGTAGGTGTCGTAGCCGATGGTGCGCAAATTGAGGTCGCTGGAAGGCTCGAGGTAGACCACTGGGGTGTAGATTTCATGCTTGCCATCTGGATGAAGGGTGTAGTTCGGGAAGCCCCCGTTACGGATGTCGGCAATGTGCAGGATTTTTCGGGAGTGAGGCACCCGTTGGATATAACCCAGGCCCGCGATGAGCGGAAATCGCTCCTTGATATTCAGTCCAGCGTAGAAATCCCTGAACTCGTCGCGTCCCACATTTTTGGATGCGGTGAACAAGCCACGCACGCTGTACAGGACTTGATCGTGATCGAGCATCCGTTGCCGAAGCCGTTCAGTGATTTCGAGTTGGTGGAATTTCAGCTCGGTTCTAAGCGCCTTCAGCGCGTTGTTCTGTGCGTCCAGCCAGAGCACATAGGTCATGCCCAGCGCCATCAACAGCACCAGCAGCGGTACCCATAGAACTTGTAGCGACCAACCCAGACTCCAGCGAAACGGAACGGACTTTGACTGTGGTGTCAAAACATGTACCGAATGGAGGTGAGGATGGGTTGAGGGTAGTGTGGGATAGTCAACAAGCTATAAGCCGGGAAATTGAATTAAGTGACCCTAAGGATAACGGCATTTTTTTCATGTTTCTACAAGGTGTTTAAGCAACATGCCGATGTTCGTGCATGCCCCCCTTCCAGCGCCTGGATTCATTCAGCCAACGATTGCCTCGCATCGATAGCAATATGCACCCATAGGCCACGCACTTAATTCGTCTTGGATATCAGTTGCAAAAACTCTTGTCTGGTGCGGTCGTTATCCTGAAAGCCCCCCAACATCTTCGAGGTGATGGTCCACGAATTCTGTTTCTGAACGCCGCGCATCATCATGCAGAAATGTTGGGCTTCGATGACGACACCGACGCCGGCGGCACCGGTGACTGTCTGAATGGCTTCGGCGATTTGGGTGGTGAGTTGTTCCTGGATTTGCAGGCGGCGAGCGAACATGTCGGTGATGCGCGCAATTTTTGACAGGCCAATCACTTTGCCTTGCGGCAGGTAAGCCACATGGGCCTTGCCCACAAACGGCAGCAGGTGGTGCTCGCACAGGGAATACAGTTCGATATCCTTGACGATGACCATTTCGTTGTTGTCTGAATCGAACACGGCATCGTTGAGCACGTCGTCCAGCGATTGCGTATAGCCCTGCGTCAGAAACTTGAACGCGGCGGCCGCGCGGTCAGGTGTTTTGAGTAATCCATCGCGCGTGACATCTTCGCCCACGCTTTCGAGAATTTGTTTGTATAGATTGGATGTATCCATCGTGGATGCCTTGGTCGATTAAAAAAGTGTTTTGACTGTGTCAGAGGGCTGGGACAGCGTCAAGTTAACATTAGGGGTGCGGGCGATTATGACAACTTTCCTTGATCCATTATCCGAGCAGCAATTGCGGCAGCCACAGGCTGATTTGCGGGATGTACGTGATCATCATCAAAAACACCAGCAGCACCGATAGCCATGGAAGCGCGGCTCGGGTGACCTGTATCAGGCTCATTCCAGTGATGCCGCTGGTGACGAACAGATTCAGTCCTACCGGGGGCGTGATCATACCGATTTCCATGTTGACGACGATGATGATGCCGAGGTGGATCGGGTCGATTCCAAGCTGGGTGGCGATGGGGAAAAAAATCGGCGCCAGAATCAGAATGATGCCCGTGGGCTCCATGAAGTTGCCCGCAACCAACAGAATGACGTTGACCACAATCAGGAACATCCACGGTGCCATGCCTGCGGCGATGATGTGCTCAGCAATGGTTTGCGGGATGCGCTCAGTCGTCAGTACGTGTGCAAACAGCAAGGCGTTAGCGACGATGAACATGAGCATCACGGTGGTCTTACCGGATTCCATCAAGACCTCGGGCAATTGCCGCACACCGATGTCGCGATAGATGAAAACCGCCACGAGCGTGGCATACACTGCAGCAACGGCTGCTGCTTCGGTGGGCGTGAAGATGCCACCGTAGATACCCCCCATAATGATGCCCAGCAGAGCGAGTCCCCAGATGGAATCCTTGAAGGCGATGAACAATTCACGCGGGCTGGCGCGCTCTGTGCGGGTCAGTGTGAGCTTGCCGGCGCGCCACCACACCGCCAGCGCCAGCATGCCTGCCAGCAGCAGGCCGGGGATGACGCCTGCCATGAACATTCGGCCGACTGAAATTTCGGTGACGGTGGCGTACACAACCATCACGATGGACGGCGGAATCAGGATGCCCAGCGTGCCGGCGTTACAGATCACGCCGGCGGCGAATGCCTTGGGGTAGCCGCTCTTGACCATGCCGGCGATGACAATGGAGCCGATTGCCACCACGGTGGCGGGGCTGGAACCGGATACCGCAGCAAACAGGGTGCAGGCCAGCACGCTGGCTATGGCCAGGCCGCCGCGCAGGTGGCCCACGGTGGCCACCGCAAATCGCACCATGCGTTTGGCTACACCCCCCGTGCTCATCATGGTGCCGGCCAAGATAAAAAACGGGATCGACAGCAGTGTGTAGTGTTCGCTGGTTTCGTACAGTTTGATCGACAGACTGGCCAGCGAATCGTTGGCAAAAAACAGGATGGTCAAGATGCTGGACAGGCCCAGCGAAATGGCAACGGGCATGCCGAGCGCCATCAGCAGCAAAAGTGAAGCGAACAGAAAAGCAGTGCTCATGATGCCGTCTCTTCGCTTTTGAGCTTGAGTGCATCTTCCGCTTCGTTGCCAAGGTGAAGGCTGTCAGAGCGGCCGGTGACCAGTGCCCAGAGCACCTGACTGAATCGAAAAGCCAACAGGGCGAAGCCAATCGGCAGGATCGATCGTACGATCCAGATCGGGATTGGTAGATCATCCATTTCAACGCCGATCATTTTCATCGTGCTGACGTAGTTCCATGAGCCGTAGATCACCAGGCCAGCATAGAGCAGGCTCAGCAACACAATCACAATGGAGACGGCACGGCGGGGTCCAGAAGGGAATTTCTTGATGAGGGAATCGACGCCAATATGCGCGCCGACGCGAACACCATAGGAAATTCCGACAAAAATCAAGATGGAGAAGCAAACGGTGGTCAGTTCCAGTGCCCATGTGAAGCCGGAATTGAAACCGTAGCGTAAGACAACCTGCAGAAAAGTGATCAGGGTCATCGACGCGAGCATGACGACGACGAGCAGTTCCTCGATACGGTCGAGAATCTTCATGGTGACCTCCGGTCAGGCCAGATCAATATGGCAGACCCCTGCAGCGGAGCCCGGTCAGGGCCGATAGAAAGTTCCGGTCCCAGGGAGTTAGCGTTTGTTGGCTTTGAGGGCGGCGAAAATAACGTCTCTGCCAATGTCAGCTTCGAACTGTTTCCATACCGGGGCCATCGCCTTGCGCCATTTGTTCTGCTGCGCACGGGTTAGGGGCAGGACTTCAGCTTTTTTGTCGTCGATGACTTTCTGACGGAAATTGGCTGCTTCCTCATAGGCTACTTTGTTGCCGAACTTGATCGACTCGACCATTGCCTCGGTCAGACCCTTGCGAATATTTGCGGGCAGACCATCCCACCAGCCGGCATTGGTGATGACCAGGTAGTCAAGTACGCCATGGTCAGAATCCATGATGTATTTCTGTACTTCATGGAATTTCTTGGTGTAGGTGTTTGCCCATGGATTCTCCGTGCCATCAACTACGCCGGACTGCAGTGCCTGGTACACCTCGGCAAAGGCAATTTTTTGGGGATTTCCGCCCACGGCATTGAACTGCGCTTCAAGCACATCCGAGCTCTGGATGCGGAATTTCAGGCCTTTGGCGTCTTCCGGATTGCGCAGGGGCGTGTTGGCTGACATTTGTTTCATGCCATTATGTAGATAGCCCAGACCCTTGATGCCTTTGTCTTTCATTGAATCCAGCAAGGCCTGACCATACGGTCCGCCCTGGAAACGATCCACCGCCTGGATGTTGTCGAACAGGAAGGGCAGGTCAAAAATCTGCAGCTTCTTGGTGTATTTGCTGAATTTGGACAGCGACGGCGCGATGATTTGCACGTCACCGAGCAACAGGGCTTCCATTTCCTTGCCGTCGCCGAATAGTTGACTGTTCGGGAAAATCTGTACTTCTACGACACCGGGGAATTTCTTCTCTGCCAGTTCCTTGAACTTCAGTGCGGCCTGGCCCTTGGGCGACTGGTCGGCCACGACGTGGGAATATTTGATAATGATGGGATCTGCCGCGTAGGCAGTGTGTGCAAAGACAAAGGCGGCCGCGATGGCCAACAGACGCAATGACATGGCGCTCTCCTTATTCGAATTAGGATGCTATCGATTGCCCATAGTGGGTGCTAATAGTGTAACGCTACCGTGGGTGATTGTGTTTATGGTATGGCATGCGCACGCTGGGTCAGGCGAGCCCGATCACAAATCGGTGCTTGCCCGAAACCGTGCATGGGATGTGGTTGAAATAGTGAACCTCCAGGGTTATGTGTGTATCGATATCCTGGTGAATGCTTGTGGCCAATAACGCCAAGGTATCGGCGTCCAGCGGTTGAAGAGCAACCAGATTCAACGCGATTCGGCTCAGACTGTGTTGCACCCACTGGTATTGCCGGATCTGCGTCTTGCCATACAGCAACCGGTTGAAGTAGGACGGGTGAACGGTTTTTCCGCTCCGGGTTCGGATGTGGTCGTTATGCCGGCATAGCGCCATTTCCATCAGCGGAAACGGCAGCCCGCATTCGCATGTGCCGTCGAGCAAGCGGCCGGCATCGCCAATGTCATAGCGGATCATCGGCATCAGCCGGTTGGTCAGCGACGTGACCAGGAGCTGGTTTTCATTCTGCATGGCGACCGATTCGAGCATCACCATGTCGGTGAAGACATGCATGTTGCCGTGTCGGCATTCACAGGCGATGTTGGGAATTTCGCGGCTGCCGTACTGGTTGAACACCTTGCAGCCGAAGGCCAGTTCCATGCGCTGGCGCTGGCTGTCGGTGAGCACCTCGGCAGTGGAATACACGCCAAGCAGGGTCTTGGGCATGGACAGGCCGTTTTCGATCACCGCGCGTGCGACTTCGCTCAGTACTGATGCGTAGCCCTGCAACAGAACTGGACGATAACGCTGGATGAAATGTGCCCACTCAATAAGCTGTTCCTCGGTGTATTCATACGCAGCAAGGGTGTGTTCGGCTGCAATGACATCCCCAAGTTGGGCGCCGAACACTCCACCGGGAACCACGTCCTGACGCGCGCCCCAAAAGTTGAGAATTTTTTGTCCCGGGCACCAACCCGACAACATGTAACTACGCATCATGCCCGCACGCATCAGTTCGTGTTTGGCGTCGTCGTACCAGAAGGCCAGCGGATTGCCGGTGGAACCTCCCGTGTGACCGATCTTCACCGCGTTGCGGTCGGCGTCTCGCGCAAGCAGGCCATCCATGTGCTGCGTGATGAGCGCTTTGTGCAGAATGGGCAGGCTACTGAGCGCGATGGGGGCGTGATTCAAGAACGGGGCAAGTGTCTCGGCATAGTAGGGCGTTTGAGTCGCAGCCACGTTGATGATACTGGCAAGCTCGCGTTGTTGTTGTTCCAGCAACGCTTCGTGGGAAAGCGCCTGTGTACGCAGCAGTGTGTCGAGCTGCGCATAGCGCGCCGGATGGCGGCGGCGATGCAGCCAGTGGCGCAGGCGGTCGATCATGCGTGGGGGGTCAGCGAGGCGAGAGCCTGTTCCCAAGCTCGGCGGTCTGCATGCAGCCCCGTCAGGGTGGCCAGCAGTCGCGCCCGCCAGGCTTGCCAGTGGACAGGGGAGGCGAGATGTTGATTAGCGGACGAAACCGCGCCGAAATTGCGCTGCATGTTTTCAATGAACAGTTGGAACTGCGCGAGGGCATGGATGTGCTCAGGCGTGTGCCACCAGTGCGTTGTCGTGTTGAGCAAATGGGTCAATGCGTCGAGCTTGACGAGTATTTTTGCTTGGCGCGTGCTGTATTTCAGCACCAGGTCGGCGCGTACACAATCCAGTGTGGCGGCGATGGAATCGGCTGACAAAAGCTGTTGCGGATAGCCCTGTATGGCCAGTGTTTCGACGCTAAACAACATGACATCACCCATGAATTGCCGCTCGAATTCGTCGGAAAGATCCACCGTGTCAGCCTGCGTAACCACCCCGGGGCGGAACTCGGCTTCACCGGTGGCATCCAGCGTGCGGGTGTGCAGCATGGGTAGATTGGCGGAGATGAACTTGTTGCCTAACTCGGCCTTCATCAGTCGTCCAAGCGTGGGGCCGGACATGCGCAGACGCAGGGGTGCAAAGGGAATAAACCAATTCAGCGCGCGTGGGCGGAAAACGTAGTTGCCGGTGTAGACCGTGCGTGCGGGTTGTACGCTTTCGCGTGCCGCCTGGTAGTGATACCAGGTGATACGGGTGGGGTGCTCACCGTGGAAAAAGCGTTTCAGGTGGCGTGCGAAATCGTCAAAGCAGACGGCATTACTGGGCATGCCATCCAGCGCGCAGCGGTAGCGATATGCATCGGTCGGGCTCTCAAAACCGAACAGCCCTGCCATGTCGTGATAAGCCGCGTCAGCTTCCTGTGCGCTCGCTGCGTTGTGGGGATAGGGCTGTGCAGGATCGCTCGCGGCCATTTCCTGGAGAAAACCGATCACGTCATCCAGGAAGTTGCTTGCCATGACGGCCGGTGAAACAGGGGGATCGCCAACCACTTTTCCCGTCAGCACATCGGCGTCTGACGTGCTGAAAATTGCGTCCAGCTGAGCGAAGAAGTTGACCGCGCACACCTCGCCATCGGCCGAGTCCACTTTCACTTTGAACTGCTGATCAGCGTCGAGTGTGTAGACGAGCAGGGGGGAACTGGGTGTGCTGAGTTGCGCCAGCTTCAGATAAGCAATATTGCGCATCATGGCCTGACCTTTGTGGCCGAAGGCCTTGCGCGGGGCCATGCCCACGATGCTGTCGAGCTTGATGCCTGATAACGCATCCATTAGCGCCAGTTGTTCGGCCAGGCCGAAATAATCGATGACCAGCCCCTGCGCAATGAATTCACTGACAATGGCCTGGTGGG
The DNA here is from genome assembly GCA_010365175.1 of Sulfuriferula multivorans. GTDB lineage: Bacteria > Pseudomonadota > Gammaproteobacteria > Burkholderiales > Thiobacillaceae > Thiobacillus. Next base: position 9,925 of record JAAFGW010000070.1, read on the forward strand.
CGGCGATCAGCTCGGGTGCTTGCGTATCGTCCGCAAGCATGACCGTAAGTTTTTGGAAGACGCCTTCCTGCATGCCACCGTAGCCAAAGGTGCGACAGAGTTCGATCAGGCTGGTGAGGCAGCGACGAAGCTGTGCAGGGCTGTCAGCCACTGGAATGATGAGCGCGAAGTGATGGCGACGGTCATCGCCACGCGCGGCGATCAGCGCTTCCAGCCGCCGCCAGGCCGATTGATACGACTGCAGCAACGGCGCGTTGAAGCCGCCGTCCCACAGCGCGGCTTCAAACCGGGTGATGACGGCCTGCTGGGCGGCGATTTGTTCGTCGGCGCTAGCGAGCCGACAGGTAGCGGGGAAAGGCATGTTTGTCGAGCAGGATTTCGATGAGGTTGATGCCACCGGTGAGGTCGGCGTGATCAAACAGGATGTTGAGCGCGGCTTCGGTTTCGATGCGGTAATGCTGAACCCCGAATGATTGCGCCAACAGGCTGAAATCGGGGTTTACAAAGTCGCAATCGATGTAGCGTTCACCGTAGAGTTGAAACTGGTTCTTGCGGATGAGGCTGAGCGTGCCGTTGTTGATCACCACCACATTGAGCGGGATGCCGTAGTTCACCGCCGTCATCATTTCCATACAGCACATCTGAAAGCCGCCGTCGCCGAGGATGGCGAAGGTGGGGCTGTCCGGTGAAAAACAACGCGCCCCGATAGCGGCAGGCAGGGCATGACCGAGCGATGAGATGCCGGAATTCGGAAAGTAATGATTGCGGTCTGACACATCGAAGTAACTTTGCGCGAAGACGATGTTGTCGTCGAATACCAGCGCGTTGTGCGGAAAGCGTTGCGCGAGTTCACCAAAAAACAACTGGATCAGGCGGAAGGCTTCTGGCTGTTCTGTTCTCCCTTCATTTGATGACGGTGCAATGGCCGCTTGATGGTCCTCGAGCCGGTCCAGACTCTTGGGCGCCATGGCATCGGCCTCCAGCGAGAGAAAGACGTTTTCCATCACCGCAAGGATGTCGCCGCAGATCGCTACATCGGGTTGAAACACGCGGCCGATTTGCGCGTCGTCGCGGTCGACCTGGGCGATTTTTTTGTTGGCCAGCAGTTTGGCATTCCACAGATAGCTGGTGCGCTCATTGAACCCTGCACCGAGAAAAACCAGCAGATCGGCGTGATCAACCAGATAACGATAGGCATCGCCATTTGAAGTGACACCGAGACAGCCCAGCGATAAGGCCGTGCCCTCGGCCACCACACCCTTGGCCTTGAGGCTGGTGGTGACCGGGATGTTGAACCGTTTGGAGAAGGCGGCGACGATCTCGCGTGCGCCGGTCTGGATGCAGCCGTGGCCTGCGATGATGACCGGATGCTGTGCCGCGCGCAGCAGCGCGACGAGATCGGTTGTAGGCGAGGTGTGGCGGAGCGCGGTCTGGCTGGGAAAATGAATCTGTTCAAGCACGTTTTCGTCGACCGACTCCTTTTGTACGTTGTACGGAATCGACAGCAGCACGGGTCCCGGTTCAGGTCCGAGCAAA
>JAAFGW010000071.1 GCA_010365175.1 Sulfuriferula multivorans
GCGATACGCGCGGCGCTGGCCAAACAACTCCATACGCCGGTGCGCTGGGTCGAAACCGTGCAGGCGCTCAAGGGTGCCGGCATGGGATTTGTGATCGAATGCGGACCCGGCAAGGTGTTGACTGGACTGGGCAAGCGCATCGACGACAGCTTGACAACACTGGCGCTGACGGACGAAACCAGTCTGCAGGCTGCACTTAATCTATAAGGAGACAAGATGCTGCAAGGACAGATCGCCCTCGTTACGGGCGCCAGCCGTGGGATTGGCCAGGCGATTGCACTTGAACTGGGACGTGCAGGCGCGACCGTGATTGGCACTGCCACCAGCGACAAAGGCGCCGAAGCGATTGGCGACTATCTCGCAGCCGCCAATATCAAGGGTGGGGGCATGAATCTCAACGTCACCAGCGCAGCTGAAGTAGAAGCGGTCATTACCACGATCAACGCGTTGCATGGCGACATTGGCATTCTGGTCAATAACGCGGGCATTACCCGCGACAATTTGTTGATGCGGATGAAAGACGCGGAATGGGACGACATCATTGCGACCAATCTGACATCAGTGTTTCGCCTGTCGCGCGCAGTATTGCGCGCCATGATGAAGGCGCGTACTGGACGCATTATTTCCATTGCTTCAGTCGTGGGTTCAATGGGCAACGCCGGACAGACCAATTACAGCGCTGCCAAGGCCGGCATCATGGGATTTACCAAATCGCTGGCGCGTGAAGTGGGTAGCCGCAACATTACGGTTAATTGTGTGGCACCGGGCTTTATCGACACTGACATGACCCGCGCACTGCCTGAAGCGCAGCGTCAGGCCTTGTTGGCGCACATCCCGCTGGGACGCCTGGGTTCAGTGGATGACATTGCCCAGGCCGTTGGATTTCTTGCGTCGCCGGCAGCGAACTATATTTCCGGAACCACATTGCATGTAAATGGTGGGATGTACATGGCGTAATCGGGACGGAAAGTTTGGTAAAATCTCCCGGTTTCAATTTTCATGGTTTCAATTTCATTGGAGCCTTATTCCACGAGAGGATTAGTAATGGATAACGTACAACGTGTATTTAAAGTCGTCGCCGAGCAATTGGGCGTTAACGAAGCAGACATCAAGAATGAGTCTTCCTTCGTCGGTGATCTGGGCGCTGACTCGCTTGATACAGTTGAATTGGTCATGGCGCTGGAAGAAGAGTTTGGCTGCGAAATACCTGATGAAGACGCAGAGAAAATCACGACCGTTCAACAGGCCATTGATTACGTCAACAGCCACTCGAGCTGATTTTTCACACAGTAAAGGGCTGACTCTTGACCATACGTCGCGTTGTCGTAACCGGTTTGGGGATTATTTCCCCCGTGGGCAACACCATTCCGGAGGCTTGGGATAACCTGATAGCCGGTCGGTCAGGAATCGCCCGGATCGCCCGTTTTGATCCTTCACCCTTCAATGCGCAGATAGCGGGTGAGGTGAAGAATTTCGATGTGGATCAATACCTCAATCCCAAAGAAGCCCGCCGCATGGATGTTTTCATCCAGTACGGCATGGCAGCGGGCATCCAGGCGATACGTGACTCGGGTATTGAAGTCACCGAAGCCAATGCCGAGCGCATTGGGCTGAATATCGGATCCGGAATTGGTGGCCTGCCGCTGATCGAGGAGACCCACACCCTGTTGATGGAATCCGGCCCAAGGAAGATTTCTCCCTTCTTTATTCCAGGTTCCATCATCAACATGATTTCCGGGAATCTTTCCATCCTGTACGGGATAAAAGGGCCTAATCTCGCGGTCGTGACTGCCTGTACAACGGGTTTGCATGCGATCGGCTTGTCTGCCCGCATGATTCAGCATGGTGATGTCGATGTGATGGTCGCGGGGGGCGCTGAATGCGCCATTTCGCCACTAGGCGTAGGGGGTTTCGCTGCTGCCCGTGCGCTCTCTACCCGCAACGACGATCCAGCAACCGCCAGTCGGCCATGGGATAAAGATAGGGATGGCTTTGTGTTGGGCGAAGGCAGTGGGGTGCTCGTGCTGGAAGAGTACGAGCACGCAAAAGCGCGAGGTGCGAAAATCTACGCTGAGATGACTGGTTTTGGCATGAGTGGCGACGCCTATCACATGACTGCGCCCAGCACCGACGGCCCCAGGCGTTCGATGCTGAATGCGATGCGCGATGCCGGTGTGAATGCCGATCAGCTCCAATACATCAACGCCCATGGCACCTCGACACCCCTAGGCGACAAAAACGAGACTGAAGCGATCAAGCTGGCGCTGGGCGATGCGGCGTACAAGACGGTAGTCAACTCGACCAAATCGATGACCGGCCACTTGTTGGGTGGCGCGGGCGGTGTGGAGTCGGTGTTCACCGTGCTGGCCATACATCATCAAATATCGCCTCCCACCATCAATATTTTCTCGCAGGACCCGGAGTGCGATCTTGATTACTGCGCCAATACCGCGCGTGACATGAAGATTGACGTAGCGCTCAAAAACAATTTCGGGTTTGGCGGCACCAACGGTTCACTCGTCTTCAAGCGCGTTTGACCTTCGCTGCGGATCGATTGGTTACGCCGGAAATCAGGGAATGGCCTTACCAGCAGAATCAGCTGCGGCCTGACCTGATTACCCTGCAAGCTGCGTTTCCGCATCGTTATCCGGGTCTGATTCAAAGCAGTGGTGACACCGGCTGGGACGTGCTGTTTGCGTTCCCGCAGAATGTCGACCAGTTTTCCCTGGCCGATGGTCTAGAAGGCTTGCGTGCACATCCGGCCATGCAAGGCAGTCCCTACCGCGGACTGCAGACACCTTTCGAGTTGCCATTCAGTGGTGGCTGGCTGTGTGCCTTTTCGTATGAACTGGGGGGGATGTTTGAGCCCAGCGTGGGCATGGCGGATGATCCTGAATTCCCCGTGGCCTGGCTTGCGCGTATCCCTGCAGCGATATTGACTAACCGTGCCAATGGCCGCTGTGTATTGATGGCTGAGCCCGGCCAACATGACATGCTCGATGCCATGGAGCAGGATCTCCTGCAAAATTTGCCGCCTGTTCATGGCCTGCCTGTACCAACTTGCCTTGATGAAGATGACCCTGATGCGTTCTTGTCGGGCGTGGCGCGCATCCAAAGCTATATTCGTGCGGGAGATGTGTTTCAGGTGAATTTGTCGCGCGGTTGGCGCGCGGAGTTTGATGAACCCGTTTCGCCTGCCGCCTTGTTTTCACACCTGATGCAGAAAAATCCGGCCCCATTTTCAGCGCTGGTGCAAATGGACGACTGGGCTATCGTAAGCTCATCACCCGAGCGGTTGGTCCATCTGGGGCGGGACGGGATACTGGAAACCCGGCCGATTGCCGGGACTCATCCCCGAAGCAAGGATGCGGTCGAAGATGAGGCGTTGCGGTCGCGATTGCAGGCACATCCAAAGGAGCGGGCCGAGCATGTCATGATGGTGGATCTGGAGCGCAATGATTTAGGCCGTGTGTGCGAACCTGGCAGCGTCAACGTGCCCGCGCTGATGGAAATCGCCAGCTATCGCTATGTGCACCACATCGAATCTACCGTGTGTGGAAAACTGCGTCGTGACATGACCGTATTCGATGCCTTGCGCGCCGTGTTCCCCGGCGGCACCATTACAGGCTGTCCCAAGGTGCGCACGATGCAAATCATTCGTGAACTGGAACAGACGCCACGCCGTAGCTACACCGGCAGCGTGGGGTACATCAATCGCGACGGCAGCTTCGACCTGAACATTTTAATTCGCAGTTTTTTGCTGCGTGATCATCAGCTGAGTTTTCGTGCGGGCGCCGGCATCGTCGCCGACTCCATCGCACAACGCGAACTGGAAGAAACCCGCGCCAAGGCACAAGGTTTGCTGAGCGCACTGGATTTCGCATGATATTCATTAACGGTCAACAGACGGACTCGGTCAATGCAATGGATCGAGGTCTTGCCTATGGTGATGGCGTATTCCGCACATTGCGTACGCAAGCGGGACAGCCGCTTTGGTGGCCGGATCATTTTGCCAAGCTGGTTGCAGATTGTGCAGCGCTGGCACTGGATTGTCCGGACGAGAGTCTGTTGCAGCGAGAAGTTTGCCGGGTAGCAGAAGCCGGGAACGGCATCGTTAAAATCATCCTCACGCGCGGCGTCGGTGCACGGGGCTATGCACCTTCTCCTGGTCAGGCAACGACACGACTCGTTTTGTCGGCGCCACTTCCCTCACATGCCTGTCCAGATGCGCCTGTTGATATCACGGCGCGTTGGTGCACGATCAAACTGGCACGGCAGCCTCGCTTGGCAGGGATCAAGCACTTGAACCGGCTGGAAAATGTGCTGGCACGAGCGGAATGGGATGATCCCGCCATTTTTGAGGGGCTGCTGTGTGACAACAGCGGCTCGGTAATTGGCGGTGTAATGAGCAATGTGTTTTGGGTCAAGGCGGGCGAATTGTTTACGCCAGGGGTGCATGAATGTGGTGTAGCCGGCGTGACGCGATCACGCTTGTTGCGTGCAGCAGCTCACCGAGGGATACGGTCCCATATCGGCCGCTGGTTGCCAGACGCTATACTCGATGCTGATGAAGTGATGATCTGCAATAGTGTGATCGGCATACGCCGGGTGGCGAAGCTGGATGACGTAACGTGGCCGCCTGCCGGCTGGGCAACTACTTTGAATAATGCCTTGTATGAAAACCTTGATTAAGCGTGTGCTTGTGTTGGCAGTTCTTTTTGCGCTGGTAAGTGCGGGTGGATTGGTCTGGTATGGCAATCAGACTTTGCGTTTCGAACCGCTGCCGAAAATTGTGAATGTGCCGCCAGGAACCCATTTGCGAAGCTTGGGCGTGATTCTCGAGCGCGAAGGCATCATCGGTAACGCAAGGGTGTTTTGGCTGATGGGGCGTGTCATGGGAAAAGGCGGCACCCTCATGGCGGGGGCCTATTCACTCGACAAGCCAGTTACGCCGCTGGAAGTGCTGGACAAGATTGAACGGGGTGAAATCTTCCAGGCGACTGTACGCTTCATCGAAGGCTGGAATTGGCGCGAAATCCGAACGGCTATTGCCGCACAGCCCTTGTTGATCAACGAAAGTGCCAGCATGAGCAATGCTGAGATACTGCGCGCGATTGGAGCGGAGGAAACACACCCGGAAGGCCTGCTGTTTCCTGATACCTACTTTTTTGCGCCGCATACGTCGGATATCAAGGTGCTGCGGCGCGCTTACCGCTTGCAGCATGAGAAACTGATGGCTGCATGGGAAAAGCGCGCAATCGGGCTTCCCTACCGCACACCCTATGAAGCACTCATCATGGCATCGATTGTGGAGAAGGAAACCGGCGCAGCGTTCGAGCGGCCGCAGATAGCGGGCGTTTTCCTCAACCGCCTAAAACTGGGGATGCGGCTGCAAACCGATCCCACTGTGATCTACGGGTTAGGTGAGCGCTATGACGGGAACTTGCGCAAGGTCGATTTGCAAACCGATACCCCCTATAACACTTACACCCGTGCTGGCTTGCCGCCCACCCCAATTGCGATGCCGAGCGAGGCTGCCATTTTGGCGGCGCTCAACCCGGCAAAAACCGAAGCACTTTATTTCGTTTCGCGCGGTAATGGAACGCACGTGTTTTCCAATAGCCTGGATGCCCATAATCAGGCAGTCAATCGGTTCCAGCGAAGATGAACCCCGGTAAATTCATTACGCTGGATGGTGTCGACGGCGCTGGAAAAAGCACGCATATGGAGTTTGTTGCCGACTGGCTACGTAACCAGGGCAGGGAAGTTATTGTTACCCGCGAACCGGGCGGCACCCCGCTCGGCGAGAACTTACGCGAACTGCTACTGCATCGTGACATGGATGCCGACACTGAGTTATTGCTGATGTTCGCTTCACGGCAGGAGCATCTCGCACGGTTGATCTGGCCGGCGCTGGCGCGTGGCGCGTGGGTTGTGTCCGATCGCTTTACCGATGCGAGCTATGCCTATCAATGCGGCGGACGCGGCATTTCAGTCGAGCGTATCGCTACGCTGGAAACTTGGGTACAGCGTGACTTTCAACCCGACCTGACCCTGCTGTTTGATGTGCCTTCCGACGTGGCAGAAGCACGCCGCTCGGCCGCACGCGTGGCAGACCGGTTTGAGCGCGAGGCTAACAGCTTTTTCAACCGGGTCCGCACGGCCTACCTTGCCCGCGCACAGGCCGACCCGAAGCGTATCCATATACTGGATGCGCGACAGACGATCGAAGTGTTGCAGGCTGAAATCGGCAAACTGTTACAGGGATTGCAATGAGTGCTCCGTATCCCTGGCTCGAAATAGCATGGCAGCGTTTGCTTTCAACCCGAACCCGTCCGGTGCAGGCGCTGTTGCTTACGGGTCCGCGTGGCGTCGGCAAGGGCGCGCTGGCACAAGCCTGGGCACATGCTTTACTGTGCGAAACGCCATTGATAGAGGGTGCAGCCTGCGGCACCTGTCCGGCCTGTCACTGGCTGAAGACCGGCGCGCACCCTGATTTTCGCCTGCTCACCCTGCAGGAAAAAACCAGCAAGGAGGGTGAAACTAAAATGGCAGTAGCCATTGAAGTGGACCAGGCGCGCGAGGTGGTCGAGTTCGTCCGGCTGTCAACGTATCGGGCAGGCTTTCGCGTTGTTTTGGTCGACTCGGCCAACAGCCTTAACCTGGCGGCGGCCAATTCCCTGTTAAAGGTCCTCGAAGAACCGCCGTTAAATACGGTGTTCATCCTGGTGTCGGACCAGCCGCGGCAGTTGTTGCCGACCATTCGAAGCCGTTGCACCCGACTCGATATTGGTTTGCCATCAGCCGAGTCTGCGGTTCAGTGGTTATCCGGGCAACAGGTCGAAGATGCACAATCTTTGTTGGGTTTGGCAGGTGGGTCGCCACTGGATGCGATGCGTTGGATCGAAGGAACGGAACTGGATGTGCGCCAAAGTATTCTGGATGGGTTGGCGCGACCCAAACAACTGGATCCGGTGGCGATGGCTGAACGTTGGAAGGCTGTCAAGCCACACACTTGGCATACCGTTGCGTATAAATGGCTGGGTGATCTGCTGGCGGTCAGGATGCAAAGCCAAGTGCAGTTCAACCCGGATTTTGATGAAGTACTCACGAAATTGGGTGCGCAGGTGGATCTGGCAAAGTTGCTGGAATTGTCCAAAATGCATGCTGCCGTAGGCCGAACGCTGATGCATCCGTTGAACCGGGCTTTGCAACAGGAAGCCTGGCTGATTCAGTATCGACATTTATTTGATTGATGAGAGCAAACCATGAGCACACCCCCCAATGACACTACCGGAATGGTCAGGCCAGGCGTGCTTTCCTTGTCGATCAAGGAAAAGTCTGCGCTGTTTGCAGCCTATATGCCTTTCATAAAAGGCGGCGGACTGTTTATTCCCACCAATAAAAGCTACAAGATGGGCGAAGAGGTCTTCATGTTGCTGACACTAATGGAAGACCCCGCCAAGCTGCCCGTATCTGGAAAAGTGGTCTGGGTCACACCGACTGGCGCCCACGGCAGCCGTACTCAGGGGGTGGGAGTGCAGTTTGCATTCAATGAAAGCGGGAAGTCAGCGCAAAACAAAATTGAAGGATTGCTCGGCGGTTCGTTAAAATCGGTGCGTCCGACCCACACCATGTAGCCCTGTTTTGCTTCGGTGCGTCGGGTTTGCTCCTGACCATACAGCGCGAATGCGCCCTAGACCGAATGTATATCGATTCTCACTGCCACATTAATTTTCCAGATCTCGCTGACAAGCTGCCTGAGGTGTTTGATCTCATGGCACAAAACCAGGTGAGTCACGCGCTGTGTATCAGTGTGGAACTGGAAAAATTTCCTGAAGTCCTTGCGCTGGCTGAGGCTTATCCAAACGTCTACGCGTCAGTCGGGGTACACCCCGACCATGAAGATTGCACCGAACCCACTGTGGCTGAGTTGGTTGCGCTGGCCGACCACCCCAAGGTGGTGGCTATCGGCGAGACCGGTCTGGATTATTTCCGGCTGACCGGTGATCTTGAATGGCAGCGTGAACGCTTTCGAACCCACATACGCGCGGCACGCGCCACACGTAAACCTCTGGTGATTCATACCCGATCGGCTGCAGAGGACACTTTGCGCATCATGCGCGAGGAGCGGGCGGGTGAGGCGGGTGGGGTGATGCACTGCTTTACCGAAAGCCTGGCTGTGGCCGAAGCCGCCATTGAGCAGGGTTTCTACATTTCGTTCTCCGGCATCGTCACCTTCAAGAATGCCACCACCCTGCGTGAAGTGGCCTCAGTCATTCCGCTGGAGCGCATGCTGATCGAAACCGATTCCCCGTATCTGGCGCCCGTTCCGTATCGCGGAAGAACCAATCAGCCGGGATTTGTGAGGTATGTGGCAGAAGAGATTGCGCGGGTACGGGGCATTACGGTAGAGGCTGTGGGTGAGGCGACCACGCAGAATTTCTTCCGCTTGTTTGCTGCCGCCGCGCACTAAAACATGAGCGGCAATTTGCTGATCAGCCTTTGAGAGGCAGTTGTTGTATGCCAATGTGAGCGGCGATGGCTTCCGGGCGATGCAGGAAAAATCCCTGCCCATAATCGACTCCGATTTCTTTGAGTGCCATCAGTGTGGCTTCATCCTCGATCCACTCAGCCACGCAAGCCATGTTCAGGGTTTTGGCGATCTGTGTTATCGCAATGACAATGGAGCGATCATGCTCGTCATGCAACATGTTGCGCACGAAGCTGCCGTCAATTTTCAGGTAGTCCACCGGCAGCATTTTCAGATAGCCGAATGAACTCAAACCACTGCCGAAATCATCCAGAGAAAACTGGCAACCCAATTTCTTGAGCTCCGACATGAAGCGGGCTGCATGGGATACGTTACGAATGGCTGCAGTTTCCGTAATTTCAAAGGTGATCAAGCTTGGTTTGACGCCGCTACGCAGGATTTCCCGTTTAACGAAATCAAGCAGGTCCGCCTGTCCAAGTGATTGCCCGGAGAGATTGATGGCATAGGCCGCCATTCCTAGTCGGTCGCCATGTTGGACAATGAGCTTCAGCGCATTGTGAATAACCCAGCGGTCGATTTCCGGCATGTGACGGAACCGCTCAGCGGCTGGAATAAGCCGTCCCGGCAAAATCAGCGAATTGTCTTCTTCCAGCATGCGGACCAATAGTTCGCAGCGGGGGGATTCGCCGCTTGAGGCGTCAAGTGGCGATATTTTCTGGTAATGAAGGACAAACCGGTCATTCTCCAGCGCGCTTGGGATACGCACCGACCATTGCATTTCCTGCTGGCGCCGCACCTGCTCAACGTCGTTAAGGTTTGAGACATGGATCTGGTTGCGCCCCATGTCTTTTGCCACAAAACAGGCAATGTCAGCGTTGCTGAAAATTTCGACTACTGAGCTTGTGTCGGGCCGGATGGGCACCACGCCAATACTGATACCGACTTCGAATGTCTGGCCGTCCCACAGGAAACGATAATCACGGACCCGATTGCGGAGCTCTTCAGCCAGGGAGCGAGCCTCATGCAATGGAATATTTCTCATCAGCACACCGAATTCGTCGCCACCCAGGCGGGCAAGCGTGTCGTTTTCGTTGACCCGATGTTGAATCATGGTGGCGAGTTCAACCAGCAAACGATCGCCTGCTATATGCCCGCATGTGTCGTTGACGACCTTGAACTGGTCCAGGTCCATGTAACAGAACGCACTACTGGTGCCATTTGCCTTGGTCACTTGCAGGCTTTCTTCTACCAGTCGCTCAAATTCGCGGCGGTTGATCAACCCGGTGAGGGCATCGTGTGTGGCCTGGTAGGCCAACTTGCGAGAGGCCTCTCTCGCTTCGGTGACGTCATGGAACACCAATACAGCGCCTATGGCGCTGCCTGCCTTTCCGCGGATAGGCGCAGCCGTTTCTTCGACCGCGAAGGCTCGACCATCGAAATTGATCAACTGAGCGAAGTTAACACCGCTGCATACCGTGTCTTCCGCCAGACAGAGACGCACAGGATTGGCGAGTTGACTTCCCGAAGCTTGATCCTGCACCCGGTAAATGGTTTCGATGGGTTTGCCCGTGGCCTGGGCTAGCGTATAGCCTGTCAGGATTTCTGCCATGGGATTTAAGTACAGCACCCGGCCTTGCAGATCAGTGGTGATGACGCCGTCTCCGATGGAGTGGAGTGTAACTTCGGCTCGTTCTTTCTCTTCGTGCAAGGCTTGCTCGGACTGATGCAGGGCGGAGATCCGATTACGTATCGCATCAGTCATGGTGTTGAAATTACGGGCCAGCACGCCAATTTCATCACGGCTGGCCACCGGAATGCGCAGGTCATAATCGCCGTCGCTAATTTTCTGGGTGGCCGTCAGCAGGGACTTGATATGCCGGGTCAACATGAAGCCGGCCACGCCCAGTGCCAGCAGCGTGAACAGGATTTCAGCGCCGGCAATCAACAGGCTCTGGCGCAGAATGCTTTCCCTCGAAGCCACAAAAGAGGCCATTGATAGCCCGTACTGTACGTAGCCGATGGTCTCGCCCCCAAGCGTGAGGGGGATGGCCGTGTCATATACCAGATCGCTCAGGCTTTGCCGGATGTCCAGATCGACCGCGGGCAGGCTAGCGGCGTCGACCTTGCCGGCTTGGGCGTAGAGGTTTTTCTTGTCATCGAGGACGACGATATAGTCCAGCTCGGCGGCCGAACTGTTGACCAGTTGCTGCAGGATTTCCCTGACCGACGCGTGATCGCGCTCGAACAGACGTGCGCTCAGCGAGGCATTGAGAAGCGGGCTGACGGTTTGCAGCCGCGCCTCGGTTCTGTCCTCCATCACTTCGGTCATCAGGCGCAGGCTGTTGGCAATTAGCAGGCCCAGCATCGTCACTTCGATGACGATGCTGACGATGACCAGCCGGGTGCGGATGGAATGGAAAAAGGGAGTCTTGTTCGGGGTCACGGGCCGGCCGGTTTCAGGAATATCTGCGTATAGAGATCAAGCCGCTTCATGCTCTTGTCGTCAACAGGTTGAAACTTCTCAAAGCCATTGGTGCTGAAATAGGTCTCGTTGCCCGGTACCCGGTGGAAATCGAGCAGCAGCTTTTTGATCTTTTCGATGTCCTGCGGAGCCACACGCGGGTGCGCCATGAGAAGGAAGCCTGGCGCTTCCTCGGTGGTGCCGATGACCCGCATCTGATCCTTCTGCGCATCATCCAGCACATGCCACAGCAGCTTGCCCGTCACCGAGGCATCGGCCTCTCCGCGCAAGGGCGCGTGCATGGCATTGTTATGGGTGCGCGTTTCGATGATTGTCACCGA
>JAAFGW010000072.1 GCA_010365175.1 Sulfuriferula multivorans
TTCTGGCGGGATGCAGGCAAAAACAGGATCACCAGCGGAAGTAACGGTAACCCGTAATTCACCACCGCTCTCAATTCATCCGGGAGCGTCCTGTCGCCTAAGCTCTGGGGCAACACCCAAGCCAACAGCAATGCAAGTAAATACGCTAAAGCGAGCAAATACGCCCACCTGGAAAACCGATCGTTTTGCGACGTTCCCACTGCGCCCATGAGGCCGGCCAAAACCGCCAGCCACAATGCCATCACCCAGGTGCTGTCCACCAGCACCAGCAAAGCGGCCATGGCGAACACGGGCAACGCGAGGCGCGGCTCGATCCGCGATTCACTGCGCACCACCGGTTGCCACATCAAAAACAGTCCGTAATGCGCCAGTAAAAATGCGCGGGTGACTGCAGATTCGGCATCAAGGACCACCGCCGCATGCAATGCCAATAGCATGAAGGCCAGCCAGCGTCCGGGCCCCACCTTCGACAGCCGGTTTGCCAGTGCAGTCAGCCAATTAACATGCGGCGGGGGGCTGGCGTGTTCGGTCATTCCGGAAAATGGCTCATGCAGACCATGATTCGGCGCAACTTCGACCCCGGTATCCACTTCATAAAACCAGTGTCCATTTGCCTCTCCCCCACAACGCCTGCCGGAATTCTGGCAGGAGTGTCGTATTCTCGACAAAACGCCCTTTACACAAAGACGAAAATCGATACTTTAATTTTTTATATCAAACAGTTAGCATGACATCCTGCCTGGCACGCGTTTTGCAGCATTTTCAGGCAGGCGAAAATATAACGGAGAACCTTACATGCCTTATCCCACCCTCCCGAAACACCAATCGGGTTTCACCCTGATCGAGATTGCCATTGTGCTGGTCATCATCGGCCTGTTGCTTGGCGGTATTCTAAAGGGGCAGGAGCTGATTAACAGCGCCCGGGTGAAAAATCTTGGTACCGACTTCCGCAATATCCCGCTGTTTATATATGGATACCAGGATAAATTCAGGGCTCTGCCGGGCGACGACGGCGCGGCTAATGCACATGTAGTAGGCACAAATGCCACCACTGGCGGCACAACAGGCAATGGCATCATAGAAGGGGCATGGAACAGCACGACCGTCACCGAAGAGTCCTACCTGTTCTGGCAGCATGTGCGCCTTGCGGGTTTGGCGCCTGGCTCCACCACAACGGGAACAACAGACTATCCGCCGAATAATGCCCTGGGTGGTCGAATCGGCATCCAAAGTGCGAAACCCTTCACCGACATTAACGGCTCCTACTTCATCTGTTCAACCGGCATTCTCGGAAAATACGCCAAGCAACTCGATATCCAGCTTGATGACAGCAATACGGCAACAGGATCGATGATGGTTGGAACAGTGGCTACGACTGCAGGTCCTCCTGTGGCCACAACTGCAATAGTCGATTCCACCGCTTACACAGTCTGTATGGGGATCTAGTTCAGACCCCTGCTCGACGAAACCCGCCTCGGCGGGTTTTTTATTGCGCTCCGGATTGAGGTATCCCTCATTCAATAAAGCGAAATTGCGGCGTTCTCAAGTTTGGCGCATCAACCCTGCAACACTCGGAACTCCGCTGCCGCCAACCCATCTGCCGCACCGCGCAACATCAGTACATCACCCACCTGAATTTCGGTTTCAGGTTGCGGGTCGACGCCCTTGATGCCCTGACGGCGGATCGCCACCACTTCAACCAATAGATCGTCCAGCGCCAGGCTTTCCAGCGTTTGCCCGGCTGCCGCTGCACCCTGGGGCACCAACACGGTATGCAGGCGCGGCTGGGATTGCTGGTCGAGTTCGTCGTCGACGTCGCTGGCGCCACGGAAATAACCGCGCATCATGGCGTAGCGCGTTTCGCGTACCTCGCGGATGCGCTTCAGCACCTGCGCAAGCGGCACACCCAGCAGCATCAAGGCGTGCGACGCCAGCATCAGCGAGCCTTCCATCACCTCGGACACCACTTCAGAAGCGCCCGCCGATTTCAGTGCGTCAATATGGGTGTCGTCGATGGTGCGGACCACCACGGGCAATTCGGGACGCAGTTCACGCACATGACGCAGGATCGCCATGCTCGAGTGCAGGTCGGAATACGTCACGACGATGGCTTTGGCACGGCTAAGTCCGGCGGCGACCAGCACTTCGCGCCGGCTGGCGTCGCCATACACCACGTTGACGCCGGATGCAGCCACCGCACGAATACGCTCGGGATCGGCGTCAAGCGCAACCAGACTGATGCCTTCGGCTTCCAGCAGGCGCGCCAGGTTTTGGCCACTGCGGCCATAGCCGCAAACGATCACGTGTTGCGCCTTGCCAAAGGTCTTGACTGCGATGTCATGCACTTCCTTGGCGCGCCCCGCCCATTCGCTGCCGGCAATCAGGCGGGTCAGCGTATCCATGCGGTTGATCAGCAGCGGTGCAATCAGCATCGACAACACCATCGCAGCCAACACCGGCTGAGTAATTTCGGTGCCCAACAAGTTGAGATCAGCCGACTGCGCCAGCAACACAAACCCAAACTCGCCCGCCTGTGCCAGCCCGAGCGCGGTGCGCACGGCGGTGGGCCGGGTGCTGCCAAAGGCCATCGCCAGGCCTGCCACCAGCACAGTCTTGCCGATGACGATGGCCGCCACCAGCAGCAGCACGTCGCCCCAGTTCAGCATCACCTGCATCAGGTCGAGCCGCATGCCGATGGTGACAAAAAACAGCCCCAGCAACACGTCACGGAAAGGCTTGATGTCGTCTTCCACCTGATAGCGATATTCGGTTTCGGACACCAGCATGCCCGCCAGAAAAGCACCCAGTGCCAGCGACAGCCCGGCGCTTTCGGTCAGAAACGCCAAGCCCAGCGTAAACAGCAGCAGGTTCAGGGTAAAAAGCTCGGGCGATTTGCGGCCGGCTACCCACTGAAACCACGGACGCATGATGCGCTGGCCCACAAACAGCAAAAAGCCCAACACCACGACTGCCTTGAGCATGGCCAGCCCCAACGTAAGCGCCATGGCATCCGACTCTTTGGCGAAGGCCGGAATCAATATCAACAGCGGCACCACAGCCAGGTCCTGGAACAGCAAGGCGCCAAAGATCTGTCGGCCATGGGGTGTCTGAATTTCGAGCCGCTCGGCCAACATCTTCGACACAATCGCCGTCGACGACATGGACATGATGCCGCCAAGCGCGATGGCCGCCAGCAAGGGCAAATCGAGCAGCCAGGCAATCAACGCCGTAAGTGCAATCGTCAGCACCACCTGCGCCCCGCCGAAACCAAACACGGTCATGCGCATGGTCATCAGGCGCGGCAAACTGAATTCCAGTCCAATGGAAAACATCAGGAACACCACGCCGAATTCGGCCAGATAGCGCGCCTCATCGCTATCCGGAATCCAGCCCAGCGCGAATGGCCCAATCGCAATGCCGGTTACCAGATACCCCAGCATGGTCGGCAGATGCAATGCGCGCGCAACGGCCGCCACCAGGACCGCTGCAGCGAGCAAGATCAATACAAGCTCCAGTCCGCTATGCATGGGAACGCCTCTGGGTAAAATATCCCATCCTGCCTTGCATGATGTCAGCGCATCGGCAATCGGGACCCGTCAAGGCCTCGACAATGCATGGTTCAGGCGTCCTTTTGTGTAACGGCATCGGGGAAATCATGGGATGGATAAGCAGGCTTTAGTATACTTGCCGACCATGCACCCCCAATCGAACTCCCCCGAACATTTACTTGCGCTTGCGCGTCAGGTGCTCGACATCGAAGTCGACGCCCTGCGCGCAGTCTCTTCGCGCCTCGACGTGCAATTCGCCGATGCTGTGCATCTGATCCTGGCGTGCACCGGTCGAGTGGTGGTGTCGGGCATGGGCAAATCCGGCCATATCGGCTGCAAAATTGCTGCGACGCTTGCATCGACAGGTACCCCCTCTTTTTTCATGCACCCGGGCGAAGCCAGCCATGGCGACCTCGGCATGATCGCGCACGACGATGTGGTGCTGGCCTTGTCCAACTCAGGTGAAAGCAACGAGATTGTCAGCATCATTCCACTGATCAAGCGCCGTGGCGCAAAATTCATTGCGATGACGGGCAACCCCGATTCGACCATGGCACGTGTGGCCGATGTCCATCTCGATGCCTCCGTAGACAAGGAAGCCTGCCCGCTTAATCTCGCCCCCACCGCAAGCACTACTGCGGCGCTTGCGTTGGGTGATGCGTTGGCCGTGGCCTTGCTTGATGCACGTGGATTTTCGGCTGACGATTTTGCCCGTACCCATCCCGGTGGCAGTCTGGGCCGACGTTTATTAATCCATGTGCGTGACGTCATGCATACAGGTAATGCACTCCCGCAAATTAATCACGACGCCTCGCTCAAGACCGCTCTGCTCGAAATGACTGAGAAAGGACTGGGCATGACGGCCGTGGTCGACACTGCAGGCAAGGTTGTGGGCGTATTTACCGACGGCGATCTGCGGCGCGCACTGGAACACGCACTTGATTTGCAACAAGCGCGCGTGACCGACCTGATGACGCACCACCCCAAGACCATCCATGCAGACGAACTCGCCGTAGCGGCAGTCGAAAAAATGGAATCACTTAAAATCAATGGCCTGCTGGTTGTGGATGAAAACAATGTCCTGGTGGGCGCACTGAACATGCACGATCTTTTGAAAGCGGGAGTGGTGTAATGACGACCGAAAAACCCCATACTTCCCTGATCGCCCGCGCGAAAAAAATCAGACTCATCGCATTTGATGTTGATGGTGTCATGACGGATGGCACGCTGTTTCTGGCAGATGACGGGCAGGAATACAAAGGCTTTAATTCACTCGATGGCCATGGACTGAAAATGCTGAAAGGCAGCGGTATCGAGTTGGCCATCATCACCGGCCGCAGCTCGCGAGTGGTGGAACATCGCGCTAAAAGCCTGGGCATCGAAATCATCCATCAGGGTGCGCACGACAAGCTGGCTGTGTATGAGGCGCTCTGCCAGGAACTCAATATTGACTGTGAACATACAGCCTATATGGGTGATGATGTGGTGGACCTGCCTGTCATGAGGCGTGCCGGGTTGGCGATTACCGTACCCGCCGCCACCGAACTGGTCAAAGCCCACAGCCACCTGATCACTACACGAAACGCCGGCCATGGTGCAGTACGCGAAGCCTGTGAGTTCTTGATGCGTGCACAGGGCACATTGGACGCGGCTTTAGCGCCTTATCTGAAATGACCCAGCGAGGCCAATGCATGTTGCGTAAAATAAAATTGGGTGCTGCATGATCTCTCGCGGGTCTTTATGGCTGCCCCTGCTGGTTCTGCTGCTGCTGGCTGCGCTCAGTTTCTGGATCGAACGCTCAGTACAAACAATAGCCAGCGGCAACGCGACGGGAGAAACTGACCCTGAGGGCATCATGGAAAACTTCGACGCGTTACGTACCGATCAAACGGGGCGGCCGCAATATCGCTTATCCGCAAAAAAGCTCAAGCATTACACTGGCAGCAAGCGCACCGAACTGGAATCACCCCATTTTGTGCTGATGGACCCTTCTACCAGTGAAGTCAGCGCTGTTTCCCAACAGGCTACTGTCTCATCCGATGGTAACGAAGTAGACCTGCGTGGAGATGTGAATGTCCTGCGCGCTGCGAGTACGGGACAGTCAGCCCTGACGATGCAGACTGAACGATTGATCATTTTCCCCGAACGCAAGCTGCTTCGCTCACCTGGACCCGTCAACATTCAGGACGCCACCTTGAACTTACGCGCGGGAGCCATGGAGTACAACGCTGTGCAACGCCTCATCAAACTGACAGGACGGGTTCAAGCCCGTTATATTTCCGGAAATAATTAGCGCCATGAAAACATGTAAATTAGGGTTTTGTGCAGGGTTGTGCGCTGTACTGTTGGCTCTGCCAGCCCATGCTGAAAAAGCCGACCGAAGCAAACCGGTCAACCTCGAGGCGGACACCGTCACCCTCGATGACATCAAAAAAGTCAGCGTATATCAAGGCAATGTGATCTTGAGCCAAGGTACGTTGACACTGCGTGCGGACCGCGTTCAGGTGACGCAAAACGCAAATGGCATCGATAAAATCAGCGCCTCCGGGCGGCCCGCAGCGTTTCGCCAGAAAGTCGATGGTCGTGAAGAATTTATCGAGGGGTTTTCTGATCGCATCGAATACGATAACGTCAATAGCCAACTCGAATTGATTGGCCAAGCCCAATTGCGACGAGGCGGCGATGAGCTGCGCGGCGCCCAGATTTCGTATAACAGCAACACCGAGTTTTACAAAGTCGTGGGGCAGCCTGATGCCAAATCACCGAGTGGCCGTGTTCGCGCTGTCATCCGCCCTAAAGTGAGCACTGAGCAACCTGCTTCCAAGCCATGAGCCAAATTTCCGCCCAGCACCTGCGTAAGACCTACGGCAAGCGCACCGTAGTGCACGATGTTTCATTTGTGGTTAACAGTGGTGAGGTGGTCGGTCTGCTGGGACCGAATGGCGCGGGCAAAACCACCTGCTTTTATATGGTGGTGGGGCTGGTGGCGGCCGATGGCGGCACGGTGACCATGGACACGCACAACCTGACGCACATGGCGATTCATCAGCGTGCACGGCTGGGTTTGTCCTACCTGCCACAAGAGCCTTCCATCTTCCGGAAAATGACGGTTGAAGAAAACATACGCGCGATTCTGGAACTCAAGGCCTACGACAAGGATGAACGCGAGGAGCATCTCAACAATTTGCTCGAGGACCTGCACATTGCCCACCTGCGCGATGCCTCTGCAGTCAGTTTATCGGGGGGCGAACGTCGGCGGGTGGAAATTGCCCGTGCGCTGGCAATCAATCCTGCCTTCATCCTGCTTGACGAACCCTTTGCAGGGGTCGACCCCATTGCGGTGCTCGATATCCAGAAACTGGTGCATTTCCTGATTGAACGTGACATCGGCGTCCTGATCACCGATCACAACGTCCGCGAAACGCTCGGCATCTGCGATCGTGCCTATATCATCAACGAAGGCCGCCTGCTTGTTGACGGTACGCCAGACCTCATCATTCAGGACGACAATGCGCGCAAGGTTTACCTGGGTGAAAATTTCCGTTTATAACGCCGATTCCTACGATTACCGGTAAACTTGGCTCAAGCCGGCACGATTATTGCCGTAGTCAAGACAGATGAAGCACAGCCTCCAGCTCAAGCTCGGTCAGCACCTTACCCTGACACCTCAACTCCAGCAGTCGATCCGGCTGTTGCAGCTGTCTACGCTCGAATTAAATCAGGAACTGGAGCAGATTCTCCAGGACAACCCTCTACTCGAGCGTGAAGAAGAGGACGAAGCACGACAAGAGGCTGTCGACTCCCCTACCCATACCGCTGAAGCGGAATCGCAGAACACCGAAGTGGCACCAAGGGACACTGCCGACACCGAGCCGGTAACCGCACAGGATGATTCAGACTGGAACGATTACAGTCCATCCGGGAGCGGTGACGATGAGGGCGACTATGCTGAGGGGTCCATTGCTGGCTCAACGCTTCGCGAACATTTACTGAACCAGTTGATTGTCAGCCCGCTGACTCTACGCGACAGAACCCTGGTTGCTGCGCTCATTGATGACCTGGATGACGCCGGCCTGCTTACCCAACCGCTTGCAGACATTACGGCAAGCTTGCAGACCGAGATGGAAGAGCTTGAGCCCGAAGAGTTGGAAACGGCACTCAAACATCTGCAAAACATGGACCCAACGGGCGTAGGTGCGCGCAACCTGGCGGAATGCCTGACCTTGCAGTTGCGCGCCCTACCGCCCGACACGCCGGTGCGCGATGAGGCCATGCGGCTGACGACGCATTACCTGGATCTCCTGGCCGCGCGCGACGTGGGAAAGCTCAAAAAGGTGCTCGGCATCGACGACCCTACACTACGGGCTGCGCGTTCCCTGATTCTCTCGCTCAATCCGCGCCCGGGAGCCGCTTTCGGTGCCGATGACACACACTATGTGATTCCGGACGTGCATGTGCGCAAGGTCAAGGGCATGTGGATCGCCAGCCTGAACGCGGATGCCATGCCCAAGCTGCGTGTCAATCGCGTTTACGCCGACATCCTGTCACGTCACCGCGAAAGCGGTGGCGGACAGCTTGCCAGCCAGTTGCAGGAAGCCCGCTGGCTGATTAAAAACGTACAACAACGGTTTGACACCATCCTGCGCGTCTCGCAAGCGATCGTTGACCGCCAGAAACACTTTTTTGAGCACGGTGAGGTGGCGATGCGGCCCTTGGTGCTGCGCGAAATTGCCGATACGGTGGAACTGCACGAATCGACCATTTCGCGCGTCACCACCCAAAAATTCATGATGACGCCACGCGGCTTGTACGAATTGAAATATTTTTTCGGCAGCCATGTGTCGACCGACAATGGCGGGGCCTGTTCATCAACCGCCATTCGCGCATTGATCAAGCAGTTGATCGCAGCCGAAGGCGGGAAAAAGCCGCTTTCCGATGGTCAACTGGCCGAAGTGCTGAGTCAGCAGGGCATCGTAGTAGCTCGTCGCACGGTAGCCAAATACCGTGAATCGATGCAGATCCCGCCCGCAAATATGCGTCGTGCGCTGTGATAGTAAGAACTTCCCAGGCTCAACCTGTCATAAATTTTGCACCGTGCTTGAATGTCCCCCACTTTCGTCCCACAATGACAGTGAGCGTTCAATATCGCTCCTGACGATAGGGCACGGCCCATTATTTTCAGTTCTCATCAGCAATTTAAGGAGGCTCTATGAATTTGACGATTTCCGGTCATCATCTGGAAGTGACCCCAGCCATCCGCGACTATGTTTCCGAAAAGCTCGACCGCGTTAAACGACACTTCGATCACGTCATCAACGTGACCGTCATCATGCAAGTGGAAAAACTGGTGCACAAAGTTGAGGCTACCCTGCACGTCAAGGGCCATGACTTTCACGCCCACAGTGAAGATGGCAATATGTATGCTGCAATTGACCTTCTGGCCGACAAAATGGATCGCCAGATCGTCAAGCACAAGGAAAAAACCGCAGACGTCCATCAGGGCGACGGCGGCCTGAAACATCAGCCGATCGAAAGCGTTGTTGAAGGTTAGGACCTCTGTAGAAACGCCATGTTACCGGGGGCAGTTCAACGCCTCCGGTCGAATAATCCGCAAGCGCCGGATTCCATATTCAGCTCTACAACCGGCATGAACCTAATCGCCCCCCTGATCACCCCCGATACCACCTTGCTGGACCTGAGTTTTTCCAGCAAGAAAAAACTGTTTGAACACGCAGCCGAACTGTTTGCGCAAACCTACACGCTCAAGAAATCCGATATTTTCACCAGCCTGTTCGAACGCGAACGCCTGGGTTCAACCGCACTCGGCTGTGGCATCGCCATTCCGCATGGCCGCATCAAAGGCCTCAACGATGCCTGCGGCGCGTTTTATCGTCTGACAACACCGCTGGAATTCGAAGCACCTGACAATCAGCCGGTCAACCTGTGTTTTGTATTGCTGGTCCCCAAGGACGCCAACGAACGTCATCTTCAAATTCTGGGTGAATTGGCTCAATTGTTCGGCGACGATGTCATGCGCGACAAAATGCTGAACATTGCCGATGCCTCCGAGTTGATCGCGTTGCTTGGAGCCTGGTCAAGCTAGGCGCGATGCTCCGCGCATGGACGATCTAACCCACGTAACAGTCGACACCCTGTTCCGCGACATGGCGGAACAACTTGGGCTGCAATGGGTGGCCGGGCAAACTGGCGGCAAGCGCACGCTGTCTTCCGAAACCATCCAAAAACCCACTCTGGCACTCATCGGCCACCTGAACTTTGTGCATCCCAATCGGGTTCAGGTACTGGGCTGCGCCGAAATGGACTATCTGCGCGGATTGACTGATGCTGCCCTGCAGGACGCAATCGATCACCTGTTTTCAACCGAACTGGCGGCCATCGTTATTTCCAACGGCGAAGGGGTGCCCGCCCTGTTGGGCGACAGCGCCAATCGAACCGAAACTCCCTTGTTTGCCTCGAACCTGGCCAGCCCAATATTGATGTCCTATCTGGGTCATTACCTGACACAGCGTTTGGCCGAGGCCACCTCAATCCACGGCGTGTTTCTAGAAGTACTCGGAACAGGCGTGCTCATCAAGGGCGACGCTGGCGTGGGGAAAAGTGAATTGGCACTGGAACTCATCACACGCGGACACCGCCTGATTGCTGACGATGTCGTCGAGCTGAAGCATGTTGCTCCTGACATCCTGGAAGGCAACTGCCCGCCCATGATCCGTGACTTTCTTGAAGTGCGCGGCCTGGGCATACTCAACATCCGTTTCCTGTTTGGGGAAACGGCCGTGAAAACGCAAAAAAATCTCAAACTCGTTGTTGAACTGGTGCAATCAGAAGCAGTCGGTGAAGTCGGTCTCAATCGACTGGACATGGTTGCCTCAACTGAAACCATACTCAGTGTAGCCATACCCAAGGTACGCATTCCAGTTGCTGCAGGCCGTAACCTTGCTGTGCTGGTCGAGGTAGCAGTGCGCAATCACATCCTCAAAAGCCGTGGGATCAATCCGGTCGAACAGTTCATCAAGCGCCAGCAGGCGGCCATCGACAGGAGCACTTGAATGCAAATCGTTCTGGTCTCTGGATTATCGGGCTCAGGCAAGAGTATCGCCATCGCGGTGCTGGAAGACATTGGCTATTACTGCGTCGACAATTTACCGCTGCCCATGTTGCAACCGTTGGTGGATTTTTTACGCAAGGAAGGCCACACCCGCATCGCGATTGCCATCGATGCCCGCAGCAGCGCGAGTTTTACTCAGCTGCCCCAGATAGCTGAGACATTGCGCGGCCAGGGTGCCGATCTAAGGGTGGTTTTTCTTGAGGCGAAAACGCTTACGCTGGTTCAGCGTTTTTCCGAAACACGCCGGCGCCACCCACTTTCAAGCGACACCGTTTCATTACAGGAAGCCATCCAGCTCGAACGCGAAAAGCTCGAAGATATTGCTCCGCTCGCGCACCGTATTGATACCAGCGATCTGTCTGCCTCGGCATTGCGGTTGTGGATCAAGGACCTGATCGGCCAGGATCGTTCCCGTATCACGCTGTTGTTTGAATCCTTCGGCTTCAAGCACGGTATTCCGCTCGATGCCGACTTGGTGTTTGATGTGCGCTGTCTGCCCAACCCGCATTACGTCACTGAATTACGCCCGCTCACAGGGCGCGACCAGCCAGTCAAGGCATACCTCGAATCCAGCCCCAATGCGATGGCGCTCCTGACCGACATCCGCGCTTT
>JAAFGW010000073.1 GCA_010365175.1 Sulfuriferula multivorans
CAGGCTGGCGCCCGAACGTGCGGCATTATCGGCCAGTTGTTCCAGCGTGCGCGCGCCGATGCCGCGCGTGGGGAAGTTCACCACGCGCAAAAATGCGCCGTCGTCTTCCGGGTTGGTCAACAGGCGCAAGTAAGCCAGTGCGTGCTTGATTTCCTGGCGCTCGAAAAAGCGCAGCCCACCGTACACTCGATACGGTACGCTGGCGGAGAAGAGGGCGTGTTCCAGCACCCGCGACTGCGCGTTGGAGCGGTATAGCAGCGCCATGTCGGACAGGTTGGTGCCTTCGCGGTTAAGCGCGCGCACTTCTTCCACCACAAAGCGCGCTTCTTCCTGGTCGGAATAGGCGTCGAACACGCGCACCGGTTCGCCTTCGCCTTCAGCCGTCCACAGATTCTTGCCGAGCCGGTGTGCATTCTGCGCAATCAGGGTGTTGGCTGCGGTGAGAATGTGGCCGTGGCTGCGGTAGTTCTGCTCAAGCTTGATGACATTGCCGTGCGCGTACTCGCGCTCGAACTCGGTCATGTTGGCGGTGTTGGCGCCACGAAAGGCATAGATTGACTGGTCGTCGTCGCCCACCGCAAACAATGCGGCGCGCGGCCCGGCAAACTGTTTCAGCCAGCGGTATTGCAGGGTGTTGGTGTCCTGGAATTCGTCGACCAGGATGTGCTTGAAGCGGTCCTGATAATGCTGCCGCAGCGGTTCGTTGCGATACAGCAACTCGTAAGCGCGCAGCAGCAGTTCGGGAAAGTCCGCCACCCCTTCGCGCTGGCATTGCGCATCGTAGGCTTCGTACAGTTCGGCCAGCCGCATCGAGGAATCGTCGAACGCCTCGGCGTCGCGCGCGCGGCGTCCCGCTTCCTTGTGGCCGTTGATAAATCGCTGCACCTTCTTCGGCTCGAATTTCTCGGTGTCGATGTTCATCGATCGCATCAGCCGCTTGATTGCCGACAGCTGGTCCTGGCTGTCCAGAATCTGAAACGACTGCGGTAACCCCGCCTCACGGTAATGCGTGCGCAGCAGCCGGTTGGCGAGGCCATGAAAGGTACCGACCCACATGCCGCGCGTGTTGATCGGCAGCATGGCCGAGATGCGCGTCAGCATCTCCTTCGCCGCTTTGTTGGTGAAGGTGACCGCCAGCATCCCCAACGGCGATACCTGCCCGGTCTGGATCAGCCAAACCATGCGGGTGGTCAGCACGCGCGTCTTGCCCGAACCGGCGCCCGCCAGAATAAGCGCGGACTCATGCGGCAGCGTCACCGCAGCGCGCTGTTCGGGGTTGAGGCTTTCCAGCAAATGGGCGTGCCCTTCAGGGGAGGTGGACATCAAGGGTAAAATCGGACGGTCAATCACGAATTATAAAGGCCTCTCCATGGTGAAGATTTTGTTTTTCGGCGATCTGGTCGATACCCTCGGCATGGCGGCCGACGAAATCGAGCTGCCACCCGACGTGACCGATGTCGAGCGCCTGCTGTTCGTGTTGTCCCAACGCGGCGACATGTGGAAGAAAATGCTGCTCGGTAATCCCAAACTGAATATCACCTGCAACAAGCAGTTCGTCGAGAAATCTTCACCGGTCAAAGATGGGGATGAAATCGCGCTGGTGGGTTTTTCGGTGGTTTGATCGCCTGAACCGGGCATGAACGCACCGCGGGTAATTGCCGGATGAGTCGTGCCGGGCGGGCGGCGGGTTGGGTCGTGGCGCTGGCGTTGTGCGGCATCGTCGCGTTAGGGGTGACCCGATGGACCGATATCCAGTTCGAGCTTGGTTATGCGTATGAAAATGGAAATTTTCATGGCTGGACGCCAGGTTTCAGCCGGGATTACCGTGAGGCGTCCCGTTGGCTAAGCGGTGCAGCGTCGGCGAATCATCCGCGTGCGCAGTACCGGCTGGGTATCCTCCATGCGCATGGCTGGGGCGTGCCCGAGGATAAAGCTCAGGCCGTAGCCTGGTTTACCCGGTCGGCGCGAAACGGGTATGGTCCCGCTTGTTATCATCTCGGCTGGATACGCCACAATGGCGACGGTGTGCCCCGGGATGACGTCCTCGCCGTTCAATTGCTGGAACAGGCGGCTGAACAAGGCATGGTTGCGGCCCACCTGGCCCTGGGCCGGTTTTATGAACGCGGCGAGGGCGTGCCGACAGACTTGGCCCAGGCCTATAAGTGGACCACCCTGGCGGTGCATTTCGCCCGAACCCGGCCTGAACGGTTTGACAACGCTGACTTTGCCAAGCGGGCGCAAGCCGCACACAATGCGCTGGCTTTGCAGTTGAACACGTCGAGTGAAGCGCAGGGCCGGACGTTCGCGCGCCAGTGGTTGGCTGCGCTTTCCGCTGTGGCCCGCTCCACACCGCAACCGGGGCAAAGTAACGGGTTGGGCTCAATGGCCCATCACCTTCGCTAGCCTTTTTTCATTTCAGTCAGCCATTGTCTATGCACACACACTTCACGCTCTTGCCGGAAGAAGTCGAAATCACCGCGATTCGTGCACAAGGCGCCGGCGGGCAAAACGTCAACAAGGTTTCCAATGCGGTGCATTTGCGTTTTGACATCGCGGCCTCGTCGCTACCGGAAGCCATACGCGAGCGCCTTCTGGCGCTGGGCGATCAGCGCATCAGCAAGGATGGCATCGTGGTCATCAAGGCGCAGGCATTTCGCAGTCTGGAGAAAAACCGTGCCGAGGCGTTGCGCCGTCTGCATGATTTGATCGCCAGCGTTGCCGTGCTGCCGAAAAAACGCCGGCCGACCCAGCCGACCCGCTCTTCGGTCAAAAAGCGGCTGGAGGGCAAGGCGCGGCGTGCGACCGTGAAAGCGGGCCGGGGAAAAATAGGCGAATAGGGCGGGTCACCAGACCCCGCGTCGCCGAGTGAGATTAATCGTAATGGATTTGAGTTGTCATGAAAGAAGCGCAATTAAATAATCCCCTCCATGGCATTACGCTGGAGGGGGTCTTGAATAAGTTGGTGCTTCACTATGGCTGGGATGGCCTGGGGCAGCAGATCGATATCCGTTGTTTCAATTTCGAACCCAGTATTGCTTCCAGCCTGAAATTTCTGCGGCGCACGCCCTGGGCCCGAACCCGGGTCGAGGCGCTCTATGTCAACCTGGTGAAAGCACAGGCAAGCCCCGATACAACCCCGGAACAACCCCAATGACCTACGAAGAATTTCTGGACGAAGTCACCACGCTCATCACGGAAAAATATGACTTGAGCGACGAGGAGGCGATTGAGATGGTGATGCGTGCCCAGGCGAATGACTTTTTTTGCGGACATGACGACGACCCTTCGATCTGCACGTTGGATCGGGCGCATCAGGACGCGAAAACGGTATTCATGACTTACCAGTGAGCGGCATGGCGGATACCGCGCCAGTTTGCATGGGATGCAGGGTGTGGCTTAAGCGGCTGGATAGGGACCTGTTTCGAGTGTTGCGGGTTGAATCCGGCAAGCAAGTCGCCCCCTGATCGCTCGTGCCTTGGTATAGTTCTGACTTGCGGACAGGAATTATCCCTGCTCCCATGAGGTAGACAGCGTTTCATTCGGCCCTAGCGGCTATCAAAGGAGGTCTCTTGGCCAAACCCAATTACCAGTACGAGAAGCGCCAGAGGGATCTGGCCAAGAAGCAGAAACAGGAAGAAAAGCGCCGGCAAAAGCTTGCGGCCAAGGAGGCCGAAGAAAGGGGCGAAGCCTCACCCGACGATTCCTCTAACAACACAGCAGAGGCTGAAGCAGTGCCGGGCAACGAGACGGCGCCTGACGCGTAACTCGTCTGCAAGGCGGTGGTGGTGCGGGCGTTCACTGCTTGAACAAAATCTTTCCCGCAGCCAATCAAAAACGGAGCCCAAGGCTCCGTTTTTGATTGGTACAACGCCTGCTTTATTTATTTTTGTTCGAAATCATGTCCTGAATGATCGGCGCCAGGATCAATTCCATGGCAAACCCCATCTTGGCGCCCGGCACCACGATGGTGTTACGGCGCGACATGAAGGAATTGGGGATCATGTTGAGCAAGTAAGGGAAATCAACGCCCTTGGGCTCGCGGAAGCGGATCACGATGAAGCTTTCATCCGGCGTCGGGATATCGCGCGAGATGAAGGGGTTGGAAGTGTCGACCGTGGAAACGCGCTGGAAGTTGATGTCGGTGCGCGAGAACTGCGGAGTGATGTAATTCACGTAGTCCGGCATCCGGCGCAGGATGGTGTCGACGATGACATCGGCCGAATAGCCGCGCTCGGCGCTGTCACGGTGGATCTTCTGGATCCATTCGAGGTTGACGATGGGCACTACGCCAATGCCGAGGTCGACATGCGCGGAGATGTCGGCCTTGTCGGTTTTCACCAGGCCGTGCAGGCCTTCGTAAAACAGTACATCTGAACCGCCAGGCACATCCTCCCATGGGGTGAACTCACCGGGATTGAGGCTGGTGCTGAGACGCTTATTGTGTTCAGCGGCTTCTTCGTCGCTGTGGATGTAGAAGCGCTTCTTGCCGCTACCGGTTTTGCCGTAGGTCTCGAACAGTTCGGCCAGCTTGCCGAAATCGTTGGACTGTGGGCCGAAGTGGCTGAACGACATGTTGCCTTCAGCTTCGGCTTTTTTGACAGCAGCCTTGAAGTCCACGCGCGACAGACTGTGGAAGCTGTCGCCTTCGATCACGGCAGCGTTGATTTGTTCGCGGAAGAAAATGTGCTCAAACGCGCGCTTGACGGTAGTGGTGCCGGCGCCGGATGAGCCCGTGACCGCTATGACGGGATGCTTCTTGGACATGCTGGAACTCCCTGAAGAGGTAAATATGAAAGCGTAACCGCCGCATTTTACCTGTGCGGGCAGGGGCTTGTCACTTGCGGGCCTCGGCGCAGGGTTTCGGCTTTACTGGGCAAATTCGAGCCGTTCCTCGAGCTTTTTCAGTGCGGCGGCGGCACAAGCGGCGTCTTTTTCCCCGCCGGGTGCACCTGATACGCCTACGGCACCGATCAGGCTGCCTGCAGCACGAATGGGCAGCGCGCCGTCCATCACGATCAATCCAGACATGTGGTTGAGTTCGGGACGGATATCGCCGCGCGCGGCACGGAAGGCGCCCGAATCGATCCCTGACATGATGGTCATGCCGGCCTTGCGCTCGGCGATTTCGAGCGTGTGACGGGCAGCAAGTGTGTCGCGCAGTGCGACCTGAACGTTGCCGGCGCGGTCGAGCACGACGGCGGATACGTTGTAGCCATCCTTGCGGCAGGCCTCAACTGTGGCCATGGCGATGTCGCGCGCCATTTCCAGACCGATCTGCTTGACCGGCATCACGTCGACCGCTGCAGCAGGCAGGGAAGCCAGCAGCAAGGTTGCAAACACAGTGGTTGAAGTCAACTTGTTCATGGGATTTCCTTATAGGTTGAAAAGTCACCGACTCAAGTCAAGCCGGACAGTATCCATAATATAGCAGTGGTTATGGTGTTGTTTGCCAGCGGCAGGTCTAGCCTCGATGAGCGGGCGAAGCGGCGGGGTGGGCAGGTATAATCAGCCGCCTTGAAACTGTGCGGTTGTCGTGATGCAAGAAAAATACCTTCCTTCGGACATCGAGCGCGCCGCGCAGGCGCAGTGGGCCTCCAAACAGATCTATCGCGCGGTCGAGACTTCGGATCGCCCCAAATACTATTGCCTGTCGATGTTTCCCTACCCTTCGGGCAAGCTGCACATGGGCCATGTGCGCAACTACACCATCGGCGATGTGCTGGCGCGTTATCACACGCTACGCGGATTCAATGTGATGCAGCCGATGGGCTGGGATGCGTTTGGCCTGCCGGCCGAAAACGCCGCGATTGCCAACGGCGTGCCGCCGGCTGCCTGGACCTACGCAAACATCGACCACATGCGCACGCAGTTGCAGGCGCTGGGCTTTGCAGTCGACTGGTCGCGCGAGCTGGCCACGTGCACGCCGAATTACTACCGCTGGGAGCAGTGGCTGTTTACCCGCCTGTTCGAAAAGGGCGTGATTTACAAGAAGCTGGCGTCGGTGAACTGGGATCCGGTCGATGCGACCGTGTTGGCAAACGAACAGGTAATCGACGGGCGCGGCTGGCGCTCCGGCGCGCGGGTCGAAAAGCGTGACATCCCGATGTATTTCTTCCGCATCACCCAATATGCCGACGAACTGCTGACCGGGCTGGACAATCTGCCGGGCTGGCCCGAGCGGGTGAAAACCATGCAGGCCAACTGGATCGGCAAGAGCGTCGGTGTGCGCTTTGCCTTTCCGTATAAATCCGATGGCCAGGACGAAAAGCTATGGGTATTTACCACCCGCGCCGACACCATCATGGGCGTGACCTTTTGTGCCGTGGCCGCCGAGCATCCGCTGGCTACCCGAGCGGCGCAGGACAATCCTGCACTCGCTGCCTTCATTGCTGAATGCAAACAAGGCAGCGTGGCCGAAGCCGATATGGCGACGATGGAAAAGAAGGGCATGGACACGGGCTTCAAGGTGACCCACCCGCTCACTGGCGAATCGGTCCCGGTGTGGATCGGCAACTATGTGCTGATGAGTTACGGCGACGGTGCGGTGATGGCGGTGCCGGCGCACGATGAGCGGGATTTCGGTTTTGCGCAGAAATACAACTTGCCGATCAAGCAGGTGGTTACCAATGGGATCGAAATGCAGCGTAAAGCTGGCAAAGACTTCCTTGAGGATGACTATGCTTATAACGACTTCAATCCAGAGACTTGGAAAGAATGGTATGGGCAAAAAGACAATACTCTTTGCGTAAATTCGGGTAAATACGACGGCCTTGATTACACGCAGGCGGTGGATGCCATCGCAGCCGATCTCGCGGTATTGAACCTGGGCGAGAAGAAAACCCAGTTCCGTCTGCGTGACTGGGGCATTTCACGCCAGCGCTATTGGGGCTGCCCGATCCCGATCGTGCATTGCGATTCCTGCGGCGATGTGCCGGTGCCGGCCGACCAACTGCCGGTGGTGCTGCCGGAAGACGTGGTGCCGGATGGTTCGGGCAACCCACTCAACAAGCGCGCGCTGTTCGTCAATTGCGATTGCCCGAAATGCGGTGAACCGGCGCGGCGCGAAACCGACACCATGGACACCTTCGTCGAGTCGTCGTGGTACTACGCGCGCTATGCCTGCCCGGATTACGATGGCGGCATGCTCGATTCACGCGCCAACCAGTGGTTGCCGGTTGATCAGTACGTCGGCGGCATTGAGCATGCCATTTTGCACCTCTTGTATGCGCGCTTCTTTCACAAGCTGATGCGTGATGAGGGGCTGGTGGCGAGTGACGAACCCTTCCTGAATCTGCTGACGCAAGGCATGGTCATAGCCGACACGTATTACCGTGAATCGGCTGACGGCAAGAAAACCTGGTTCAACCCGGCTGATGTGACGTTGCGCGACGGTGTTGCGATCTGCATTTCCGATGGCCAGCCGGTTATCGTCGGCGGCATCGAAAAAATGTCGAAGTCCAAAAACAATGGCGTGGATCCGCAGGCCTTGATCGACCGCTACGGCGCAGACACCGCGCGACTGTTTACGATGTTTGCCGCGCCGCCTGAACAAAGTCTGGAATGGTCTGACGCCGGCGTGGAAGGGGGGCATCGCTTCCTGAAAAGATTGTGGCGGCAGGCGTATGAACACGTTCAGGGCGGTGAGGTTGCTGCGTGTGTTGGCGGTGAACTGCCGGATGCGGCCAAAACCCTGCGTCGCCAGTTGCATCAGACCATTCAGAAAGTGGGTGACGATATTGAGCGCCGCAAGCAGTTCAACACGGCGATAGCCGCGGTGATGGAATTGATGAACGCGCTGTCCAGGCTGGAGGGCGATGATGTCGTCACCCGCAGCGTGCGGCAGGAAGTGCTGGAAGCTGCCGCTGTGATGCTGGCGCCTATTGTGCCGCACATCGCTGAGGCACTTTATGCCGAACTTAAGCCGGGTGCTGCAATGGTGTGGCCGGTCGTGGACGAGGCCGCGCTGGTGCGGGATGAGATTGAGCTCATGGTGCAGGTCAATGGCAAACTACGGGGTCAGATTCGTGTGGCTGCCACGGCTTCACGCGAGGTAATCGAAGCCGCCGCGCTGGAATCCGAGGCCGTGCAGAAGTATCTGGAAGGCACAGCCCCGAAAAAAGTGGTGGTAGTGCCGGGACGTTTGGTTAATATCGTCATATGAACCGTCGAATCTTTCTTGCTGCCTTTCCTGCCGTACTCGTTGCGGGGTGTGGTTTTCAGTTGCGTCGTCTGGAGGGCATCCCGTTTGCCAGCTTGTATGTCGATGCGCCGCCCAATAGTGTCGTGGCGCAGCACATCATTGCATCGTTGAAATCCAATAAAGCCACCCGGTTGGCTGATAGTGCGACCGAAGCGGAAGCCGTGTTGAAAATCCACAGCGAAACGCGCAGAAAGTCCATTCTGTCGCTGTCCGGTGCAGGGCGGGTCACTGAATACCGCCTGGATTTAAACGTGAGCTATACCGTCAGCGGCAAGAACGACCGTGCGCTGGCCGCGCCGGAAGTGATTGAACTCAGCCGCGATCTGACCTACGACGACTCACTGTTGTTGGCCAAGTCAGCGGAGGAGGGATTGTTAAATCGAGATATGGAAGATGACGCCACGCGCCGGATCCTGCGACGTCTCCAGTCGATCAAGCCCGGCGGCGGCAGTTGAACATTCCGGCTGAGCGTTTGCCAGATCAGCTTGAACGTGGCCTTGCTGCGTTGTATGTGGTGGTGGGTGACGAGCCGCTCGCCGCACAAGAAGCCAGCGATGCCATCCGCGCGGCAGCGCGAAAGGCAGGACACAGCGAACGCAATGTCTACACTGTCTTGGGCCGCTACAACTGGCAGGGGATCTTTGCCAGTGGCGACAATCTTTCGTTGTTTGGCGAACGGCGGCTGACTGAAATCCGCATTCCCTCCGGAAAACCCGGCATCGATGGCGCCAAGGCGCTTGAGGCCTATTCGGCCAAATTGCCTGCTGACACGCTCACCCTGATCAATTTGCCGGGTCTGGACTATAAGACCATGCAGACGCGCTGGTTTTCTGCGCTGGCTAAAACGGGTGTGGTGGTTGAGGCGCGCCCCATTGACCGTGCACAATTACCTGCCTGGATTGACCGACGGTTATCCAGGCAGGGATTGAAGGCAGAGCGCGCTGCGCTGGATTTTTTGGCCGACCAGGTTGAAGGTAATCTGCTCGCGGCGCAGCAGGAAATCGACAAGCTTGCTTTGCTGCTGCCGCCTGGAACCGTGACACGGGCCGATGTCGAACATGCGGTGGTCGATGTGAGCCGGCTGGAAGCAGACGCGCTTCAGGATGCCTTGTATATGGGCGATGGTGCGCGTTTTGCGCAAATTGTGACCGACCTCAAAGATGCGGGTGAGGCCGTGCCGGCTATCCTGTGGCAGGTGTCATCAGCGGTGCGTTTGCTGCTCAGGTTAAAATACGCTGTTGCACAGGGTGAAAGTCTGCCTGGCTTGATGCGGACGTTGTGGGGGCGCGACAAACAACGCGCACCCCAGATCGAGCGGGCAGTGAAACGACTGGATCTGGCGCGAGTCGAAATGGCGCTGGCTGATCTGGCCTTGATCGATCGCCAGGCCAAAGGGCTGGAACGGGTCGGCGATCCCTGGGATACCTTGCTGCGCATTGGCATCTCGCTGGCCGCCCCTAAAAGTATTGGAAAAAATAATGGACGTTAAAAACTACATGCAAACGCTGGGCAAACAGGCGCGCGACGCCTCGCGTGATATTGCCCGTGCCGACACCAACCAGAAAAATCATGCGCTGTTGGCGATCGCGGCGGCGATCCGTCGTGACGCCATCAAATTGCTCGAAGCCAATGCGCGCGACATGGAACACGCACGTGCCAATGGGCTTGATGCGGCGCTGCTGGATCGTCTTGAAATCACCGCAAGCACCGTGACGAGCATGGCAGAAGGCCTGGAGCAGATTGCTGCGCTGCCCGATCCAGTCGGCGAAATCACCGATCTAAAATACCGTCCTTCCGGCATACAGGTGGGCAAGATGCGGGTGCCGCTCGGCGTTATTGGCATCATTTACGAAGCGCGCCCCAACGTCACGGCAGACGCGGCCGGGTTGTGCCTGAAATCGGGTAATGCTGCGATCCTGCGCGGCGGCTCTGAAGCCCTGCACTCCAATCAGGCGGTTGCTGCCTGTGTGCGCGAAGGACTGGAAGTCGCCGGCCTCCCCGCCACCGTGGTGCAGGTGGTTGAAACAACCGACCGCGCCGCTGTGGGCGAACTCATTACCATGAAGGATTATGTCGACGTGATCGTTCCGCGCGGGGGCAAGGGGCTGATTGAACGCATTACCGGCGAGGCGCGGGTTCCCGTGATCAAACATCTGCACGGCAACTGCCATGTGTATGTGGATGATCGGGCGGATCAGGCCAAAGCGGTGAAAATCGTCGACAACGCCAAGACCCAGCGCTACGGCACGTGTAACACCACCGAGTCGCTGCTGGTCGCACGCAACGTGGCCGATGCTGTGTTGCCCGAGATTGGTCGGGTGTTGACCGGAAAAGGGGTGGAAATGCGTGGCTGCCCGGAATCCCTGCGCATTTTGCAGGGCGCCACCATTGCCGCAGACAAGCTGAAAGCGGCGGTGGAAGCCGACTGGGAAGAGGAATATCTGGGCCCCATCATCGCGGTCAAGGTGGTTGACGATATCGACGCTGCGATGGAGCACATCAATGCCCATGGCTCCCACCACACAGATGCCATTGTTACCGAAGACTACGGCCGCGCGCGGCGCTTTCTGCGCGAGGTGGATTCGGCCAGCGTGGTGGTCAATGCGTCCACCCGCTTTGCAGACGGATTTGAATACGGCCTCGGCGCGGAAATCGGTATTTCCACCGACAAGATCCATGCGCGTGGTCCAGTCGGGCTGGAAGGGTTGACCAGCCAGAAGTGGGTGGTACTGGGAGATGGCCACATCCGTGGCTAGTGTCGTGAATCAGAAATATCGCAACATGAAACGGCGTATTTTCCTAAAGGATACCGTCCCTACGGGACATATTCCGCATGGCGGCGTTACTCGTCGTTGTCATAGAGCCAGCCATGTCGCCTCCTCGCGCCTTGCCCTGCGGAGCGTGGTTGTTGCCGCTTTAGCGGCTTTACAACCACGGCCTGCCCTTTATGCCTTTATGCCCTTCAGGGTGCTCCAGGGTGCTTGCGGGCGAAAAAATCCATCCGTTTTATTTTGTTCCCCTATTTCTGATTCACAACACTAGTGATGCCGCCGATCGGAATTTTC
>JAAFGW010000074.1 GCA_010365175.1 Sulfuriferula multivorans
GTGACGGTGCGATGACCGCCGGCATGGCGTTCGAGGCCTTGAATAACGCCGGCGACACTGACCTGCCCCTGCTGGTGGTGCTTAACGACAACGACATGTCGATTTCGCCCAATGTCGGCGCCTTGAGCAATTATCTGGCACGGCTGATGTCGGGCCGCTTCTACACAGCTGCCCGTCGCGCCGGCGAGAAAGTGTTGTCAGTCGCCCCGCCGATTCGCGAACTCGCCAAGCGCGCTGAAGAACACATGAAGGGTATGGTTACGCCCGGCACGCTGTTCGAGGAATTCGGCTTTAACTACATTGGCCCGATCGACGGTCACGACCTCGACGTGCTACTGGATACGCTGGACAACATCAAACAACTCAGCGGCCCGCAGTTCCTTCATGTAGTCACCCGCAAGGGCAAAGGCTACACGCCCGCTGAAACCAACCCTTGCCAGTATCACGGCGTGTCGCGCTTCGATCCTGCTGTCGGCGTGATCGAAAAAACCGGCGGCAAACCCACCTACACCCAAGTGTTTGGCGACTGGCTGTGCGACATGGCGGCTGCAGATGCCCGGCTGGTCGGCATCACGCCGGCCATGCGCGAAGGCTCGGGCTTGGTGCGTTTTTCGAAAGAATTCCCCAAGCGATACTTCGACGTTGGTATCGCCGAGCAACACGCGCTGACCTTTGCCGCCGGCCTCGCCTGCGAAGGCATCAAACCAGTGGTGGCGATATATTCGACCTTCCTGCAGCGCGCCTATGATCAACTGATACACGACATTGCACTGCAAGACCTGCCGGTGATGTTGGCCATCGATCGCGCCGGGCTGGTGGGTGCTGACGGTCCGACCCACGCAGGCAGCTTCGATCTCAGCTACCTGCGTTGCATCCCCAACATGCTGATTGCCGCACCGTCGGATGAAAACGAATGTCGCCGCTTGCTGACCACCGCTTTCTTGCACCAGGGCCCATCGGCCGTGCGTTATCCGCGTGGTACCGGTGTCGGCGCGACCCTCTCACCCGGCCTCGAACCGGTCGAAATCGGCAAGGGCGTGCTGCGCCGCAGTGGCCAGGACGTCGCCTTCATCGCCTTTGGCAGCCTGGTTGCGCCCGCCATGGTGGCCGCTGAAGCGCTTGATGCCAGCGTGGCTGACATGCGCTTTGTAAAACCGCTAGACGTGGGCCTGCTGAGCGAACTGGCACAGCGCCATAAACTGTTGGTCACGCTGGAAGAAAACGCAGTAGCAGGCGGTGCCGGTGCCGGCGTGGCCGAAGCATTGGCCGCCTTGGGCATGACCACGCCCGTGCTTCAACTCGGCCTGCCCGACACCTTCATCGAGCATGGCGACCCGGTACGCATGCTGACCGATTGTGGCCTTGATGCAGCGGGCATCGAACACACCGTTCGCCAACGGATAACCCTATTACCCGAGTAGTTTACTCAACTATTCCGACAGTTTATACTCAGTCTAAACTGTACAACCACATCAGGAGCCTGCCATGAACCAGATTTGCGACCCCGTCAGCATGCCGGACGTACAAAGCTCGGCCGACACACGGAAAATCGCCATCGACAAGGTGGGCATCAAGAGCATTCGTCACCCCGTACGCGTGGCCGACAAGAGTGATGGCGTTCAACATACGATCGCCAACTTCAACATGTACGTGTACCTGCCCCACAACTTCAAGGGCACGCACATGTCGCGTTTCATCGAAATTCTCAACACGCGCGAGCGTGAGATTTCGGTCGAGAACTTTGAAGGCATGCTGCGTCAGATGGTCGAGCGCCTGGAAGCTGAGTCAGGCTACATCGAAATGTCCTTCCCCTACTTCATCAACAAATCCGCCCCGGTTTCCGGCGTGCAGAGCCTACTGGATTACGAAGTCACCTTCATTGGCGCCATCGAAAAAGGCCAGTTCACCCACACTACCAAGGTCGTGGTGCCGGTGACCAGCCTGTGTCCCTGCTCAAAGAAAATTTCCGAGTATGGTGCGCATAACCAGCGCTCACACGTCACCGTTACGGCAAGAACCAACGGTTTTCTGTGGATTGAAGACCTGGTCCGCAAAGTCGAAGACCAGGCCTCGTGCGAACTTTTCGGTCTGCTGAAGCGCCCGGACGAAAAATACGTCACCGAGCGCGCCTACGACAATCCGAAATTCGTTGAAGACATCGTGCGCGATGTCGCCGCCGCGATGAATGCCGAAACACTGATCGACGCTTACGTGGTTGAAGCGGAGAACTTTGAATCAATTCATAACCACAGCGCGTATGCACTGATCGAGCGCGACAAAACCCGATAAACCCCACGCGTTAAGGCAATCAGGTCTGGCTTTACACATTACCGCTGAATCAGCGTCATCGACTGACCGTCGCGCCGCATGTCCATCCGATTCAAAAAACTCATCCCCAGCAACGGCACACTCAACCCGGCTTCCAGCACCATGCCTTCAACCTGATTCATCGTGATGCTGCCC
Source organism: Sulfuriferula multivorans (assembly GCA_010365175.1). Classification (GTDB taxonomy): domain Bacteria; phylum Pseudomonadota; class Gammaproteobacteria; order Burkholderiales; family Thiobacillaceae; genus Thiobacillus. Next base: position 2,464 of record JAAFGW010000074.1, read on the forward strand.
ACCTTGACAGTATTGAACGTGACGCGCCAAGCCGGGATCACCCCAGCAGCAGTATTCACACCGTAGGCCTGACCCGCTTTGTAGTCGATGCCCATACGCTGCGCTTCGCTTGAACTGATGGCAACGGACGTAGCGCCCGTGTCAACCAGAAAACTCACCGGATAGCCATTGAGCGAACCCGCAGCAGTGAAATGGCCGCGCGCATCCGCTATCAGCGAAACACTTTGCCGATCACGGGTTGCGGCCCCGGCAAATGATTGCCCCATGCTCAGGATGCGGCTCTTGCCATCGACGTCGAAATTGGCGCTGCCTGAGTCGGCTGAAATCAGCTTCACGCCCTGGACCGATTGTCCCACGCTCAGTGTTCGCGGTTTGCTGCCATCAATCATGACGATGGCCTTGTCCTTGAACAGGCCCACCACCGAGACACTCGCCGCCCATGCGGAGGTGCAGGCCAGCCAAGCAGCCGCTATGATGGTCACATTGAATGAATTACGCTTGAGAGACATCGTGCATCCTGTTTTGATTTTTCGTCATTCCCCAACCGAAGGGCCGGGGTATTTCACCACGTTTCTGGACCGCCACGGCATCCCCTGGCAGCTTGTGCGCATCGACGCGGGTGACGCCATACCCAAAACACTTAACGGCATTTCTGGCGTCTGCTTGATGGGGGGACCCATGAGCGTCAATGACGACCTGCCCTGGATCCCGCCCGTATTGACGCTGATACGCCAAGCGGTTGCCGCAGACATTCCGGTGATTGGTCATTGTCTGGGCGGTCAACTCATGGCCCGTGCACTGGGCGGCACGGTCGGTCCGACCCCAATCAAGGAAATTGGCTGGGGCGATGTATGTGTGACGGACCCCAACGCGGCACGCCCCTGGCTGGGTGACACGACGCAGCCCATGACCGCATTCCACTGGCACGGCGAAACCTTCACAGTGCCGCCAGGCGCCGTGCGCATTCTGGAAAGCGCCTACTGTGCCAATCAGGCCTATGTACTCAACGAACGTCATATCGGCATGCAATGCCATGTCGAAATGACGCCCGAACTGATCGCCAACTGGTGCGAAAACGGCGCTGACGAAATCAGTGCCAGCGATAGCCCTGGCGTGCAATCACCCGACCTGATTCAAGCGGACATTGCGTCTCACACCGCGCAGCTTCACAACGTGGCAGACAAAATATATTCCCTCTGGATTCAAGGGCTTAGAAGATTATCCCCAGCAGGTAGTTAACAGACAGTTGGACAGCCGCTTCGCGCGGCGTAGGATAAGCACCGAAGATACATCCAGCTTTAATCGCAGTATCTGAATACATCAATTCGAAACATGGAGGTTTTATGCAAAATGTCGACTACGCCAACTTCGATTTTGGTGAACGCCTGAATGGGTTTATCCAGGAAGTGATGAATTTCGGCGGCGCACCCCGCACCGAATCCGATCTCACCGAAGGCCAGAAAGTATTTGTCCGCGCAGTCAAGCGCGAAATGGTCAAATACGCAGATCCCAACCGCCACGGTTATCCACACAATCTGCTGGAGCAAATGGAAGCCTTTACCCGCACCATTGGCGACCTGCACAATTCCTATTTCGATTCGAGCATGCGTAAAGTCAGCGATTGTCTGTACAACCGCTGGAAGATGCTTTACGAAGAAACCAAGAAACTGGCTGCTGCCGGAGGGGATACCAAACCCGCCTGGGTCGATGTCATCAAGACAGTACCATCCGATATGCCAGCCTTCTTTGACGCATAACGCATTGTTTTAATATATAAAGCCCGGTCATGCCGGGCTTTTTTTTGCATTCCGCCATATCAACCCCGCTTATCCTCAAATAAAAATAAAGGATTATTCAGGCGCAAAGCCCGGTGCTATCCTCCTTGGTAATAAATACCCACATCAAGTCCAAGGAGACAGCATGTCCAAACTGGTACGCCCACACGGTGGCGGTGAACTCAAGCCCCTGCTACTGACAGGCGCAGCACTTGCCGCAGAGACCACCCGCGCAGCTTCGTTGCCCAAGGTCAAAATGTCATCGCGCGAAACCGGCGACCTCATCATGATGGGCATCGGCGGCTTCACCCCACTTGACGGCTTCATGACCCATGCCGACTGGCAGGGTGTATGCGACGGTTACAAAATGGCCAATGGTCTGTTCTGGCCGATCCCGGTCACCCTCTCGACGGATGATGTCACGGGCCAAAGCATTGCAGTCGGCGCCGATATCGCGCTGGTCAACGGCGAAAGTGGCGAAATCCTGGGAACCATGACGGTGACTGAGAAATACGCCATTGACAAGGCCCACGAGTGCATGCAGGTCTACAAAACCACCGACATTGAGCATCCTGGCGTCAAAATGGTCATGGACCAAGGCGCGTTCAACCTCGCCGGTCCCGTCAAAGTGCTGTCCACCGGCGGCTTCAAGGAAGAATACGGCGATCAGTTCATGACCCCCGCCGAAACCCGCGCCGCATTTGAAAAAGCAGGCTGGTCCAAGGTGGCGGCTTTCCAGACGCGTAACCCGATGCATCGCTCGCATGAGTACCTGGCCAAGATCGCCATCGAAACCATGGATGGCGTACTGATTCACTCGCTGCTTGGCGCACTGAAGCCGGGCGACATTCCCGCCGAAGTCCGTTCCGAAGCCATCAGCACCCTGGTTGAGAACTACTTTGCACCCAACACCGTGATCCAGGCGGGTTATCCGCTGGACATGCGTTACGCCGGTCCGCGCGAGGCGCTGCTGCACGCACTGTTTCGCCAGAACTACGGCTGCTCGCACCTGATCGTCGGCCGCGACCACGCAGGCGTGGGCGATTACTACGGCCCGTTTGACGCACAGAAGATATTTGACGAGATTCCTGTCGGTGCACTTGAAACCACCAACATGAACATCGATTGGACTTTCTGGTGCAACAAGTGCGGCGGCATGGCTTCGCAGCGCACCTGCCCGCATTCGAAAGATGACCGCATCCTGCTGTCCGGCACCAAAGTGCGTTCGATGCTCTCCGAAGGCCAGGACCTGCCGGTTGAGTTCAGCCGTCCTGAAGTAGCCAAGGTTCTTCAGAAATACTACGCGGGTCTATCCACCGAGCAAAACGTCAAAATCGAGTTGAAAGGCCACTCGGCCGCATAAGTTTTTCCGAACGGGGTGAAAAGCCAGCGGGAACGCTCCCGGCTGGCTTGAAACTCCGTATCGGACAAGGGTTTTAGGATACGAGCCTACCGGAAGCGGATTCGCGATACGCCCCGGCCAAGGACGGGTTCAGTTCTAAGCGGGCCGCGACGGACGCGGAAGTTGTTAGCTAACTACTATTTAAGGATATTTTAATGCCAACCTATGTTCGTACCGACAAGTGCGATGGCTGCAAAGGTCAGGACAAGACCGCTTGCATGTACATTTGCCCACATGACCTGATGAAGCTGGACAAGGACGGTTCGGAAACCGGCCACGCCATGAAGGCGTTCAACCAGGAACCCGAGCAGTGCTGGGAGTGTTATTCCTGCGTGAAGATTTGTCCGCAACAGGCTATCGAATGTCGCCACTACGCCGACGTCGTTCCGCTAGGTGGCATGGTTCAACCGTTGCGCGGTTCCGATTCCATCATGTGGACGATCAAGTTCCGCAATGGCGTGCTGAAGCGTTTCAAGTTCCCGATCCGCACCACGCCCGAAGGCTCCATTGACTGCTACGGCGGCAAGCCCATGCCCAAGATGTCTGAAATCGAAACCACCGGCTCGTTCACCAGGGACATGATGGGCGGCTACCGTCCAGGCAACCCTGCCGAACTGATCCGTAAGTAATCCAGATTAAATTAGAAGAGGTGTGAAATGGCTGGAGAATTTGGTAATCCCGAAGTTGTTCAAGAGGAAGTAGACATCCTCCTGATCGGCGGTGGCATGGCATGCTGCGGCGCCGGCTACGAAATCATGCGTTGGGCTGATGCAGCCAAGGCAGAAATGGGCATTGATCTGAAGATCAAGCTGGTCGACAAAGCTGCAATGGACCGTTCCGGCGCTGTAGCGCAGGGCCTGTCCGCAATTAACACGTATATCGGCGCCGAGCAGGATCCCGCTGACTACGCTCGCATGGTCTCCAACGACCTGATGGGTATCACCCGCGACGACCTGGCCTATGACCTGGGCCGTAACGTGGATGACTCCGTGCACTTGTTTGAAGAATGGGGCCTGCCGATCTGGAAAACCGACGAAAACGGCGAGCGTCATGACGGCGCCCAGGGTCTGCCCGCACTGAAAGACGGCGGCAAGCCCGTGCGTTCAGGCAAATGGCAGATCATGATCAACGGCGAATCCTACAAATGGATCGTTGCTGAAGCCACCAAAAAAGCACTTGGCATGGATCGCATCGAAGAGCGCATCTTCATCGTCAAGCTGGTCAACGACAAGAACGACCCCCAGCGCATCGCGGGTGCCGTCGGCTTCTCGACCCGCGACCATAAAGTCGTGGTGTACAAGGCCAAGGCCATTCTGCTGGCTGCTGGCGGCTGCGTGAACATCTTCCGTCCGCGTTCAGTCGGTGAAGGTACCGGCCGCGCGTGGTACCCGGTGTGGAACGCTGGTTCGACCTACGCAATGGCTGCTGAAGCTGGCGCCGAGCTGACCATGATGGAAAACCGCTTCGTGCCCGCCCGTTTCAAAGACGGTTATGGCCCGGTTGGTGCATGGTTCCTGCTGTTCAAAGCGCAAGCTGTGAACGCGTACGGCGAAGTCTACATGGTGAAAAACAAGGAACTGCTGAACGACTACCCACCCTATGGGCAGGCTGCCGTTCCCGCATCGTGTCTGCGTAACCACCTGATGCTGAAGGAAATGAAGGAAGGCCGCGGTCCCATTTACATGGACACCGTGACTGCACTCGCCAAACTGCGCGAGACCCTGACCCCGCGCGAAGTGAAGCACTTGGAAGCTGAAGCCTGGGAAGACTTCCTCGACATGTGCGTCGGCCAGTGCGGTATCTGGGTGGGCGAGAACATCGAGCCGGAGAAGAAAAACTCCGAACTCATGCCGACCGAGCCCTACCTGCTGGGTTCACACTCTGGTTGCTGCGGCATCTGGGTGTCGGGTCCGACCGATTTGGGCGCACCGACCTCGGAAGATCATGCCGAAGCCGACAAGATTCCGGCTCACCTGCCCAAGGGCTGGAGCTGGGGCTATCGCTCGATGACCACGGTCAAGGGTCTGTTCACTGCCGGTGACGGCGTGGGCGCATCCGGCCACAAGTTCTCCTCCGGCTCACACGCCGAAGGCCGCATGTGCGCCAAGTCCATGGTCAAGTACTGCATTGACAACAAAGACATGAAGCCCGAACTCGACACCTCTGTCGAGCAACTGGTGGAAGACATTTACAAGCCGGTGCGTACTTTCCTGGAACACAAGGATTACACCACCGCTATCGATGTGAACCCCAACTACATCACGCCCAAGATGCTGCAGTTCCGTCTGCAGAAGATCATGGACGAGTATGTTGCGGGCGTGGCGACTTACTACACCACCAATGCAAACATGCTGGGCGTGGCTGAAGAGAAGTTGAACATGCTGAAAGAAGACGCTGAGAAGATGCGTGCAAAAGACCTGCACGAATTGCTCCGCGCCTGGGAAAACTACCACCGTATCCTTACGGCGGAAGCCCACATGAAGCACATCCAGTTCCGTCAGGAAAGCCGTTACCCCGGCTTCTACTACCGCATGGACAAGAACTTTGTCGATGAAGAGAATTGGCATTGCTTCGTGAACTCGGTCTACGACAAAACCTCCAAACAGTGGAACTGCTTCAAGCGCGCCCACGTGGATATTGTCGACAAGTCCAAGCTGTTCAAGCCCGCTGCTCACTAAATTTTAGTCAGTTGCTGAACGCCGGGCGCGCCACGTAACCAGGGCGCTCCGGAAAACCGGGCGCCTTTGGGCGCCTGGTTTTTTTCACACCCTTAAACAGCAAGACCAACAAGGTTTAGCATCCTGTCGAAAGCGCGTACTCTAGCGTTCTGGACCAGAAACAATGCTTTCGACTGTGTGTTAATGAATTGAGGGGTTCGCCCCGGAAGGTAGCAAGAAATGAATGAAACCGATTTCAAGGACATGATCAACGACTCCCCGTTTGCGGGCAGCCCGGTCAAACCCAATATGCTGGGAGACAACACCTCATTCCAGTTCCGTTGTCATCGCAACGTCAAATGCTGGAATGCGTGTTGCAGCAACATCGACATCCCACTCACCCCTTATGACATCCTGCGTTTGAAAAAGCGGCTGGACATGCCGTCTGGCGAATTTCTCAAACAGTATTCAACCCCTTTTGAGATGGACAAGGATGGCATGCCCGGCGTAAAACTGAAGCCGGTTGACGAAGGCACGGCATGCCAGTTCATGACCCCGGAAGGCTGTGGCGTCTACGAAGACCGACCCACTGCATGTCGCTACTACCCAGTCGCCTTGTTGACCATGCGCCGCTCCGATGAATACGTTGATCGCAGCGCCTACGCCATGGTCAAGGAAAAGCACTGCCTCGGCCATTTGGAAGATAAGACGCAAACCATTGAACAATACCGCGCCGAACAAGGTGTGACCGAGTACGACCAAAAGGCACACGCCTGGCGCCAACTGATCCTTAAACGCAAGTCAGCGGGTCCCTCCATCGGCAAACCCACACCCGTGTCAAATCAGCTGTTTTTCATGGCGAGCTACGACATGGATCGCTTTCGTGCATTCATCATGAGCCCGAGCTTCAACGAAACCTACAACATCCCTGTTGAAGTCATGGCGCTGCTGATTGCAGACGATGAAGCTCTGCTCGATTTTGGCCTGAACTTTCTGCGCCATGCTCTATTTGGTGAAGACTTCATTGAGCAACATCCGGGTGCCTATGAAAAACGTCTGGAACGCAAGCGCGCGATGGCCGGGCAGAATCAAGAAGCCGAATTCCAGAAGAAAATGGAAATCGAAGACGATAAATACTCTAACGAGAACTGACCCTATGCACCTCCCTGCGTTCGTCCTGCTCACGTTGATTTCGCTGAGCCCAGCCATTGCTGCGGCGCAAGCAACGCTTAACAAATGCATCGACGCGCAGGGTGCGGTCACCTACTCCAACAAGCCGTGTAGCAAAGCACAGGAAGTGCATAAAGTTAATATCGATCCTGCGCCGGTACCGGATCTACCACGCCCGGTTCCCGTTCAGATGCAGACTACCCAGCCGGCTGTCTCAATAGATGACCTCATCCCCGCACCTGAAACCCGACCCCTCAAATTGCAGCGTGACTCCGGGAAAGCCACCCGGAACAGCAGCGCGAGCAAATGCGACACCCTGTCCAATACACTGGGCCGTGTGCTCGACAAAATGGATCAGGCGCGACGAAAAGGGTACACCCTGGAACAAATGAACAAATGGAATGAGGAAGTCCGCAACCTTGAACGACAAAAACAGCAATCCCGCTGCTTCTAACCAGTCATCCTGAATCTGTCTCCATGAACGCACGCACCCTTGATCCAGCGCACCATCTCATCGAAAAAGAGCCCTATTACGAAGCCGTCGGTGAGGAAATTCAATTGTTCGAAGCCGCTTACCGACAACAGATTCCGGTTCTGTTAAAAGGCCCCACCGGCTGCGGCAAGACGCGCTTCATGGAACATATGGCGTGGCGACTGAAACGCCCGTTGATTACCGTATCGTGCCACGACGATCTCACCGCTTCCGATCTGGTGGGGCGCTTCCTGGTGAAAGGCGGAGAAACCGTGTGGGCCGATGGCCCGCTCACCCGCGCCGTGCGCTGTGGTGGCATTTGCTACCTGGATGAAATCGTCGAAGCGCGTAAGGACACCATGGTCGTGATCCACCCACTGGCCGACGACCGCCGTGCCCTGCCGATGGAAAAACTCGGCCAGACCATCGAGGCTACGCCCGAGTTCTGCCTCGCCATTTCCTACAACCCGGGCTACCAGAGCGTGCTCAAGGATTTGAAACAATCGACCCGGCAACGCTTTGTTGCGCTGGAGTTCGATTACCCTTCGGCTACGCTTGAGCGGCGGATTGTTGCCACCGAATCAGGTGTATCGGAGGCCGTCGCCGACAACCTGGTGCGCTTTGCCCAGATGACACGCAACCTCAAGGGCAGCGGACTAGAAGAAGGGGCCTCCACGCGCCTGTTGGTACATGCTGGAAAATTGATTTCTGACGGCGTTAGCCCGGTGACCGCCTGCAAATCGGCGGTCGCCCAAGCGGTGACCGATGACGCCGACATGCTGAAGGCTATCGCCGAGCTTTCGGCATCGATTTTCTGACACCGGAAACGGTCAGTTCTTGAACTTGACCAGCCGGCTCACCTGGATGTCGGAGATGAATACGACCCCGGTGTGCTTGTTGAAAAATGGCTCGAAGCCCTCCAGAATGGGTTCGACCAGATCGGGCGGGACTGCAACGATGATCATGATCAGCACAGCATCCTCGTTGAACATCAGATGGCCTTCGTGGAAACCGTGCCGACCTTTTCCCGACAGGTTGCCGACGATGGTATAGCCGGTTACGCCGGCTCGGTCGAGCACATCGGTGGCAAATTCCTGATGCGCGCCCTCGATGATTATTTCGAGCTTCTTGACC